>NZ_JAYWVC010000136.1:0-22359 GCF_036281785.1 Streptomyces chiangmaiensis
CGGTCGCGACAGGACCGGGAGGAGAGCCGTGTGCCGGGAGGACGAGCAGGCGCGGCCCCGGCATGTCGGCCTCGGCGCCCTCTCCGGACGAACGGCCGGGACCCTTGTGGTCAGACGAAGTTGACCAGTGTCGTCAGGCGAAGTTGACGAGTCTCATGTAGCGCGTCCAGTCCCAGTCCGGTCCCGGATCGGTGTGGTCCGTGCCGGGGACCTCGTAGTGCCCGATGATGTGCGCCCGGTCCGTCGGGATGGCGTATCTCCTGCAGATCTCCGCCGTGAGCCTGGCGGACTCCTCGTACAGGGCGTCGGTGAAGTATCCGGGCCGGTCCACCCACCCTTCGTGCTCGATGCCGATGCTGCGTGTGTTGTAGTCCCAGTTGCCCGCGTGCCAGGCGATGTCGTGTTCGCGGACGCACTGCGCGATGTGCCCGTCCACCGACCGGACCACGTAGTGGGCGGACACCTTCTTGCGCGGGTTCATGAAGATGGCCAGCGCGTTCGTGTAGTTCGCTTGTGTCACGTGGATGATGACGCGGTCGAGCGGGTAGCTCAGCGGCCGGGCGGAGGCCGTGTAGTTGGCCGGGTCGGCAGCCATCCAGACGGCGGAGGAATGGTCGACGGTCCGGGGGCGGGCGCCGGCCGGTGCCGAGGGAAGCAGCGCATAGGGCACCGCCGCGAGGGCCGCGCCCTTCAGTAACCGCCGCCTGCTCATGTGGCGTCCCGCTCGTTTTGAAGCGTCTCGATCCATGGACAAGTGCCTTCCGCGCCTGAGGTTCGCAGCTGTGCCGGTCGTGCTCTTGGAGTACTCAACGCAAGAGCGCTGCGGCCGTTTCGCGCAGGCAGGCGTGGATTCCGCGATGCGTCTCGCCTGCGGGCAGCCATTCCTTGCGGATTTTGGCCACGCACGTGTAGTTGGTGTCGCAGACGTTCGCGAGCGGCGACTCGACCGTCTGGGTGGCGAATTGATAGGCGTCCAACTCGCTGAACCCGTAGTCGCGCACCAGCCACTGCACCAGATCGAGCTGGGATATCCGGAAGGCGTCCTCCAACGGGCGGGCCGAACCCGTCGAGATGATGTGGGTGTCGGACTCGATGCGGGGCCAGGGCGTGGCGATCCCCTTGAGCAACTCGACGATCACCACGGTGTCCATCGCACATTCCACGGCCACACCGCATGTCTCACCCTCGCCCTGCCTGGCGTGGCCGTCACCCAGGCTGAGCAGCCCGCCCTCGACGTTCACCCCCAGGTAGCACGTGACGCCCGCCCGCATCTCCGGGGTGTCCATGTTCCCGCCGTGCGCGTCCGGCACGAGGGCGGAGCGCACCTCCAGATTGGCCGGGGCCACACCCACGGTGCCGTGCATGGGATCCATGGGCAGCTCGACGCTGATGTCGCCGTCGCGCGCGGTGAACAGGGCGGTGTGCCGCTCCCGGTCGAGCTGCCAGATCCACACGGCCTCCGGCAACGGCGGCTGCAGCGTCGCCGTGGTGTGCGTGGAGGTCAGTGCCCCGAACAGAGGGACCGTGGTCGAGGCAGCCCAGTCTCGGGCCGGCTCGATCGACACGAAGTGGATCGCGAGCGTGTCGCCCGGCTCGGCGCCTTCCACATGGAACGGACCGGTCTGCGGGTTCAGGAAGGGGAACTCGCATACCTCGGACACGAGATCCTTCTCGGACCGCACCCGTCCGGCGAAGCAGTCCTCGGTGTACAGCTCGAGGACGGTGCCCGGAGCGATCCGCGCGACGGGCGGAGCGCCGCCGAACGTCCACGCGTACTCACCCGGCGTGGGGCGCACGGTCAGGGTTCGGGGATCACTCATTGCTGCACGGCTCCGTTCGGACGGAGGTCGGGTGCGGGCGAGTCGTCGAGATGGACCCGGGCGGTCTCGGCTATGCGACCGGGACGGCGCCGCAGCAGGACGAGCAGCACCACGACCCCGGCAGCCATCCAGACACCGACGACCGGCCCCGCGTACGACACCGGCGCGGACAGCGTGGACACGAAGTCGAAGACGGGCAGGCCGGCCGCGGTCAGCAGGGCGGGCACGAAGGCGGCGATACCCAGCAGCGGGAACAGCAGATGCTTCACGGGACTGAACGCCTCGCGCCTACGGCGCAGGAAGTAGCCCGTGCATGCCGCGTTCACGACGATGTACACACCGATCACGACAGTGACGATCACTGTGGCCAACAGCAGGAACGCTGTGACGGGGTCGTAGTAAAGGCCGAGCCCCAGCATCACGGCGACGGCCACCGCCCCCTGCACGAGGACCCCGGCCACAGGGGAGCGGTAGCGGGGGTGGATGCGCGCGAAGAGGGACGGGAAGACCTTGATCCGTGCGAGCGCGAAGGCCGTGCGGGTCGACACGTTGGCGCAGGCGTTGGCGTTGGCGACGGTGGAGTTGACGACGGCCAGGAACACCAGGACCCAGAAGAGTCCGAAGGACCCACGCGCCACGCCCTCCCAGGACGCCGCTCCCGAGGCGCCGAAGCCGGAGAAGCGGTCCGGCCCGAAGAACACGGTCATGGCGTACGTCGTGACCACGTAGAACAGACCGATCGCCAACGCGGCCCCCAGGACCGCCCGGTGCATCGTGCGCCGCGGGTCCTTCGTCTCCTCCGCGAGCGGCGCCGCGGCCTCGAATCCGGCGAACGCGAGCACCGTGTACACCGATCCGGCGAACACGCCGCTGATGCCTTCGTATCCCTCGGCCGTGTGGGAGGTGCCGAACACCGACAGTGTGTTGTCCCCGCCCGCCCTGACAATGAGCCAGATGGCGAAGACCAGAAGGACCAGCACCTCGAACACGCCGAGGACCGTGCCGAAACGGGCCGAGGCCCGCACGCCGAAGTAGCCCGCCGTCGCGATGACCACCGCGCCGGCGACGGCCCACGGCCACCACAGGTCCTCGGGGTACGAGGGCCACTCCTGGTGCAGCGTGCCCGCCGTGGTGAAACCCAGCTGCAGGAGCAGCAGAGGCGGCACCAGAGCCTCGACGAACACATAGCCCCAGCCGACCAGGAAGCCGACCGCCGGGTGCAGCCCCTGCGCGGCATAGGTCGCCACCGAGCCTGCGGCGGGCAATCGGCGCGCCAGCTCGGCCACGCACGACGCGGTGAACAGGCAGGCCACCAGGGCGACGAGGACGGCCAGCGGCAGGCTGCCGCCGGCGAAGGCCGCGCCCGAGGGAATGGACGCTGCGACCGCTGCCGCCGGCGCCATCGCCGTGATGCTCTGGAACAGGACCTCGCGCAAACCGATCGCCTCGGGCCGCAGGCCCAAGGGTGCTTCCCCCGCCATCTGAATCCCCCGATCCGACTCGTGTGCGGTCGCCGCCCGATAGCTGCGCCTCGCGTGAACAACCGTAGGGCGCTGGGTGGTTGGGCAGGAAGAGGGCGGTGTCATCCGTGGATGAGCACAGGACTGTGGACAACTTCCTCACCCCTTCGAGGGAAGCGAACCCGTCCGGGGCTCGCCGGCCGCTCGACAGCGGCACCCCCGTGCCACTGCCGCCGCAGGCGGCCTGCTACACCCGTTCCGCGGCAGCCGCCGGATCGTCGAGCACCGCCCGCACGACCGAGTGCGCGGCGCCGAGCAACGGCCCTTCGGGCCCCAGTCGCGAAACGGTCACGACGCAGCCCGGACCTGCCGTCCGCCGCGCCAGCTCTCGCTCCAGGGACGGCAGCAGCCAGGGCGCGAGGGCGGCCAGCGCCCCACCGAGCACGATCGCCTGGGGATCCAGCAGATTGACGGCTCCGGTCAGCGCGATTCCGAGTGCGGTCCCTGCCTCGCGCAGCGCACGGCGCACGTCCGTGTCACCCTGCGCGGCCCGTTCGGCCAGCAGCTCGACGCGGTCCTGCCCCGGTGTCAGCCCGGCCGCCCGCAGCACCGCCTCCTCGCCGGCGTACTGTTCCAGGCAGCCACGTCCGCCGCACGCGCACTCCGGCCCCTCCGGGTGCACGGGCACATGACCCAGCTCGCCCGCGAAACCATGCGTGCCGCGCAGCAGCCTCCCGTCCACGACCACCGCGCCGCCGATGCCGATCTCCGCCGAGACGTGCAGGAAGTCGCGAGGGGTGGCTTCGCCGAGCCAGAGTTCCGCGAGCGAGCCGAAGTTGGCCTCGTTGTCCACGGTCAGCGGCAGTCCGGCGGGCAGCAGGGGTCCCAGGTCGAGGTCGTGCCAGTCGAGGTTGGGGGCGCGGACCACGGTCCGGGCATCGCGCGCGACCAGACCGGGCACGGCGACGGCGAGCCCGGCGGGCCACAGTCCTTCCCGCTCCGCCTCCGCCACGACCTGACCCACGAGAGCGGCCAGTTCGCCCAGGACCGGCTGCGGTGGGCGGCCGCGGTTCGTGCCGTGCCGCACCGCCCGGGCCCGCACGGCACCGCGCAGATCGACCGCGCACACCGCGAGGTGATCGACCCCTATCTCGGCACCTATCCCCGCAGGACCGCGACCGCTGACGGTCAGGGCGGAACCGGGACGCCCGACCCGGCCGGGGCGCTCCGGCCCCAGTTCCTCCAGCAGGCCCGAACGGATCAGCTCGTCGACCAGTGTCGAGACCGTCGCCCGCGTCAGCCCGATGCGTGAGGCGACCGTGGCACGCGACAGCGGCCCCTCGGCGCTCACGGTGTGCATGACCCGCGCAAGATTGCGGCGGCGCATGCCCTGCTGGGTGTCCGGCAGCCGGCGGCCGGGGCTGGACGGATGGGCTTCTTGCAGTGGTGCGGTCATGCCTCCCTCGGATCTCGTCAGCGCCGGTCCGGCTCGCGCTCCAGCAGCGGTGCCGCCTCGGAGAGTACCCCGGCGATCCTGGCCAGGGCCGCCTCGTCCCGCTCCACGGCTTCCAGAACCGGCCCGCGGGCGGTGTCCCAGCGCCGGGCGACGGAGGCCGGGTCCTCGCCCGTCAGCAGTCCGGCGGCCTGCGCGGCGGCCCCCAGCGCGACGAGCTCCTTCGCCTCCGGCACCTGGACGGGGCGCCCCGAGAGCCGCCGTACGGTCTCCTGCCACGCCCGCCCCCGGGCACCACCACCGATGAGCAGCAACGGAACCGTGCGGTCGGCGTCCGCGTCGAGCACGAGGTCGAGGGCCCCCAACAGCGAGTGCACCGCCCCGTCGTAGGCCGCCTGCAGCAGCTGGCCCGGCGTCGTGTCGTGCCGCAGGCCGTGCAGCAGTCCCGTGGCGTGCGGGAGATCCGGTGTGCGCTCGCCGTCGAGGTAGGGGAGCAGCGTCACGCCGGTGCCGGGTTCCACGGCCTCGCGGTCCCGACCCAGCAGTTCCGCGATCCGGTCGACCGCGAGCGTGCAGTTCAGGGTGCAGGCCAGCGGCAGCCAGTCGCCGTGCGCGTCCGCGAAGCCCGCCACGGTGCCGGTCGGGTCGGCGGGGAATCGCTTCGAGACCGCGTACACCGTGCCGGAGGTCCCCAGGCTCAGCACCGGAGCTCCGGGGCGCAGGCCGAGGCCCAGCGCGGCGGCCGCGTTGTCCCCGGTGCCCGGCGCGACCAGGGTGCCTTTGGAGAAGGGCAGGTCATGGGCGTCCCGCACCGTGCCGGCGACCTCGCCGGGGCGCACCACCCGTGGCAGCAGTGCGGGGGCGAGTCCCACGTGCGCGAGGATCTCCTCGGCGTACGACTCCGTCGCGGACGCCCACCAGCCGGTGCCGGAGGCGTCGCCGCGGTCGGTCGTGCCCTGCCCCGTGAGGCGTTCGGTCAGATAGTCGTGGGGCAGTCGCACGGCCGTGGTCGCTCGGACGGCCTCAGGCTCGTTCTCCGCCAGCCACGCCCACTTGGTGACCGTGAACGACGCGCCGGGAACGCTGCCCGTGCGGTCCGCCCAGGCCTTGGGTCCGCCCAGTTCCTCCACGAGACGACGGGCCTGAGGCGCCGACCGCACATCGTTCCACAGCATGGCCGGGCGTACCGGGTCGCCGTGCGCGTCCAGGGTCACCAGTCCGTGCTGCTGGCCGCCGATGGACACCGCGGCGGCCTCGCGGGCCGCCTCGCCGCACTGGAGCAGGGCCTCGCACAGGGCGTCCCACCACTGGCGCGGATCGCTCTCTCGGCCCGCGCCCGTCGAGACGGTGTGCGCCGCCTGACCGCTCGCCACCACCTGTCCGGTCGATACGTCGACGACCAGGGCCTTGGTGGACTGGGTGGACGAGTCCACCCCGACGACGAGTGGACCCTCGGCTGCTGACATCGGGCTCTCCCTCTTCCGCGGCTCGCGGGATCTGGCCTGTGGGGGCGTGTCGCGGACCCGTGCGGCCCCGCGTGCACACATCGTCACCGTACGAAGTCCTCGCACGGGGACACATGGTCTCTTCCCAGAGACGCCTTCGCATACTAATTTGTTAAGCGCCATGACGAAATAGTCTTCAGCGAGCAAGGAGCCGTGGCATGAGCTACCAGCCCACCCCCGAGGACAGGTTCACCTTCGGCCTGTGGACCGTCGGCTGGCAGGGAAGGGACCCCTTCGGCGACGCCACCCGGCGTGCCCTGGATCCGGTGGAGACGGTCCAGCGCCTTGCCGAGCTCGGGGCCTGCGGAGTGACCTTCCATGACGACGACCTGATCCCCTTCGGGTCCTCGGACAGCGAGCGCGAGGCGCACATCAAGCGGTTCCGGCAGGCCCTCGACGCCGCCGGGATGACCGTGCCGATGGCCACCACCAACCTGTTCACACACCCCGTGTTCAAGGACGGCGCCTTCACCGCCAACGACCGGGACGTCCGTCGCTACGCCCTGCGCAAGACCATCCGCAACATCGACCTGGCGGCGGAGCTGGGCGCGAAGACCTATGTCGCCTGGGGCGGCCGGGAGGGCGCCGAGTCCGGCGCGGCCAAGGACGTGCGCGCCGCGCTCGACCGCATGAAGGAGGCCTTCGACCTCCTCGGTGAGTACGTCACCTCCCAGGGCTACGACCTGCGTTTCGCCATCGAACCCAAGCCCAACGAGCCGCGCGGCGACATCCTGCTGCCCACGGTCGGCCACGCTCTCGCCTTCATCGAGCGCCTGGAGCGCCCGGAGCTCTACGGCGTCAACCCCGAGGTGGGCCACGAGCAGATGGCCGGCCTCAACTTCCCGCACGGCATCGCCCAGGCACTGTGGGCGGGCAAGCTCTTCCACATCGACCTCAACGGCCAGTCCGGCATCAAGTACGACCAGGACCTGCGTTTCGGCGCGGGCGACCTGCGAGCCGCCTTCTGGCTTGTCGACCTCCTGGAGAGTGCCGGTTACAGCGGGCCGCGCCACTTCGACTTCAAGCCGCCGCGGACCGAGGACCTCGACGGCGTCTGGGCCTCGGCCGCGGGGTGCATGCGCAACTACCTCATCCTGAAGGAGCGTTCCACGGCCTTCCGCGCGGACCCGGAGGTTCAGGAGGCCCTGCGTGCCTCACGTCTGGACCAGCTGGCGCAGCCGACCGCCGCAGACGGCCTCGAGGCCCTGCTCGCGGACCGCGGTGCCTTCGAGGAGTTCGACGTGGAGGCGGCCGCCGCGCGCGGCATGGCCTTCGAGCGTCTCGACCAGCTGGCCATGGACCATCTGCTGGGTGCACGCGGCTGATCGCTGCCGGACCTCGCCAAGTGGGCGGCCTTCGCGCGCATTGCTCCGGAATCATGCGATCCAGAACATGACTCCGTATCAACTGCCGTACGGAGGTCGCGCCATGACGGGTCGGAGGCGACAGTGGCGGTATGGCCATGCCACCCCAGCCACCGGGAGACACGCCGCCCGCGGACCACGGCGCGTTCGGCCCGCCGTCCGGAGGAGACCACGGCCCGCTGTCCGGTGGTTATGGTGCGCCTCCCCAAGACCACGGCGCGCCCTCCGGCAGCCATGCACCCGGCCGCTACGGCCCGCCCCCGGGCAGTGGCCACTGGTCGTCGGGCGGCGGTGACGGCCCGCCCCCGGAGCCGCCGCACGGCCCACCCGGCGCGCCCGGCCCGCGCCGCGACATCCTGCTCCTCGTGGTCGCCGTGATCGTGGCGCTGGGGATCATCGCCGTGGTCCTGGTGATGAACCGCGGGGGCGGATCTCCGGAGCGGCAACCACCCGCCGGGAGCAGCGCGAGCCGCTCGTCCGCCCCCTCCCTCGGCATCCCGTCCGGGCTGCCCACCGGGCTACCCACCGAACTGCCCTCAAAGCTCCCTTCGGGTCTGCCGACGAAGCTGCCGTCCTGGCTCCCCAGCGAGCTGCCGAGCGGCCTTCCCAACGACCTCGCGTCGTTCTTCGCCACACCCGCCTCCTGACCCTCAGGAGGACCGGCCGGCCGTCCTGCGGCAGCGTGCGCCACGCGCGCGCAGTCAGGGGGCGCGGCTCAGGGTTCTCTCAGGGTCGTGGCCTGGAACCGTCCGAAGCACGCACCCGTTCTCAGAACAGAGAGCGGTGCCGCCGAGGCCCGCGAGCGGCAGTGGCCGCGAAGGAGGCGACACATGTCGAGGAACACGAAGATCGCCACGGGGGCGGTGCTGGTCGGGCTCGTCCTGTGGATCTGGCTGCCCTGGTGGGCGGTCCTGCTGATCGTGCTGGGGGTCCCGGCGGCGGCGTACCTCACCCTGGACCCCGCCCAGCGGCGCAGGCTGCGCCGCGTCGCACGCAAGGAGCTCGGCCGCTGAGGGTTCAGCGGCCGGCCGCGGCGTCCGTCAGGGCGCACGAGCCGACCACGTCGCCGTCCGCGGGCCTGCCGACAGTACGGTCCGCGGGCGGCCGTACGCCCCGCTCCACCCACGCGGTGAGCGCGTCGAAGGCGGCCCGGTAGCAGGGCAGGATGGGTCGCAGCCGGTCGGGATAGGTGTCGTACAGGCCGTCGACATGGGTGCCGCCCTCGACGGTGTAGTAGCGGTGCAGTGCGCCGCGGGCGTTGCGGACCACCATGCGGGCGTAGACGTCCGAGTCCGTGGCCTTGGGCAGCAGGGCGTCCAGGTCGCCGTGCAGTGTGATCAGCGGTTTCCCGATCCGTCCCGTGAGGGCGACCCTGGCCACCGCCCGGTGCACGGACGCCGGCCGCGCCACATAGTCGTACGTCGCGTCCGAGCGGCAGGGCGCCAGTATCTGCTCCACCGTCGACCCCGCGGACGCGCCGGGGCAGACGGCGTCGTACGAAGGGTCGAACTCGGCGCGATAGATCTTCTGGGTCAGACCCCAATAGGCCTTCTCGTGGTAGGGCCACAAGAACTCCGACCCGCGAGCGAACCCGGCCGCGTAGAGGTCCTCGTCCCGGGCCGAGCCGAGTGTCCTCGCCACGGTCGCCGGCAGCGACGTCAGCAGGTTCGGGCCCTCGGCCGTCCACAGGGCGCCTTCCCAGTCCACACCGCCGTCGTACAGCTCGGGGTGGTGTTCGAGCTGCCAGCGCGTGAGGTAGCCACCGTTGGAGATCCCGGTCATGTACGTACGCCGCGGCGCACGTCCGTAGCGTTGGGCCACCACCCGCTTGGCGGCGAGCGTGAGCTGGGTCGTACGCCAATTCCACTCGCTGACCGCGTCACCGGGGCGGGTTCCGTCCCGGTAGAAGTCCGCCCCGCTGTTGCCCTTGTCCGTGGCCGCGTAGGCATACCCCTGGGCGAGCACCCGGTCGGAGATCGCCGTGTCGGTTGCGTACTGCCGGCGCGTGCCGGGCGCTCCCGTGACGACGAGGCCGCCGTTCCAGTGGTCGGGCAGCCGGATCACGAACTGGGCGTCGTGCGCCCAGCGGTGTGTCGTGTTGGTGTGTGAGTCGTCGGGGAAGTACCCGTCGATCTGCAGTCCCGGCACCCCTGACGGATTGCGTGTGCCCTTGGCGGTCAGTCCTGCCTGATCAGCCATGTCCGTGTACGGGGTCCCCGCGAGCCCGGACGTCGTCAGATCCCCGAGGCAGGCCTTCTGCTGGAGTTCCGCGCCCGGTACCCGCACCCGCTCCTGCCGTCCGCACGGGTCACCGCCGACCGCCGCAGCGGGTCCGGTGAGGGTCGAGGCCAGCAGGGCGGCGGCGCACAGCACAACACTTCGGGACAGGCGCATGACAGGCCTCCGGGACGCGAGGGGAGCACGGGCTGCCCATGCTGCGACCGCGAAAGCCCGGCGACCATGGGTGCGGACCACAGGGACATCGATGACGCCATGGGGGTTCGCAACGTGCCCCTGTTCGTCCCGCGCGCCGGGCCTGTCAGAGCGGGCGTACCGCCAGCTTCTCGAGCGCCTCCAGCAGGCCCGGCAGCTCCGCACCCCGGCCCACCGGGACGACCTCGCCGGGCTCCTCGTCGAGGAGGACGAACGCGATGTCGTCGGTCCGGGCGATCATCGACCAGCCGGGTCCGTCGGCACGCAGAATGCGCGCGTCACCCGACGCGAACGAGGAACGGACACGTCCGAGCGGCGGGGGAGCGTCCACATACGCGCGTGCCTCGGCGAGGACGCGACGGACGCCGCTGCTGAGCCTGTTCACCCCCGGGCCGTCGGCCGGCTCGGCCTTCTTCTCGGCCTTCGCTCCGTTGTCTGCGGGTGCGAAGGCTGCGTCGTCGATCTGCTCGCGCCAGACGGCCCATCGCAGGGCGATGTCGTCCGCGCCCAGGCGCCGTTGTGCAGGACCCCAGGTGTCGGTGTCCGGCGGGGAGAGCGGCTTGCGGTCGACGAGTTCGGCCGCGGGGTCGTGGGGGGCGGCCACGTTGGGTGCGGCGACGGCCACGGCCAGCGGCCAGCCCGGCAGCGCGGTCACTACCGACCGCTCGTCGGGCGACAGGTCGTACTCCATGCCGCAGTCCCAGGATGCGATCGCCACAGCCACGAGCGACACGTCGTCGACGACCACCGTCCAGCGCGCACCGTCGCCGTCCTGGCCGAGCACGAGGCCGTATCCGTCGGCTACCGGCGGCAGGTCGAGAGCCGCGCAGGCCTCCGGGTAGTCGTCGCCCAGCACGCTCGGGAACTGTGCGGGCGTCAAGAGAATCGCCGTCAGCACATACAGCGCGTCGTCCTCGGCAGCGACGGCGTCCTCGTCCGTCCCGGCCATGCCATCCTCCCCAAGCTTTCGTCCGTCGGCGCACCTTAATGCGCGCGCGAGCCACTTGTCACGAGTGCGAATTCGATGAAGAGCCGCACGTGTCAGCCCGGACCGGGCGAAACGACCGGAGGAAACCCCGCACTAGGCGGCGGGCAGACCGAGAAGCGTGCGCGCGACGACCCGCGGCGACTCGTCGCGCTCCCGCGCGAGGGTGATGACGGCGCGGCAGGCGAGCTCGCTCACGCCGAACGACAGGGCCTCCGGAGAGACCCATGTCGAGGCCTCGTCCATCCGGTCCTGGTCGTCCTCGGCGCATGCCGACACATAGGCGGCGGCCGCCTCGAACAAGTTGTGCGTGCGCTTGTCTCCGCCTGCGGTCGCCTCCACGCGCAGGGACTTGACGAATCTGCCGACCGATGTGCGGATCCTGTCGAACATGCCGGGCCACCTTCCCCCTCACGGTTGCCTTCTTCGACGTGCATCTGCTGCTCTTCAACCTAGGGTTGAAGCTTCGACGGCAGAAGGGGCACGGGACGGTGAAGCGATTCGATCGGCTCGGACGGATCAGGCGCCTGGACGCCGAGAAGGACGCCCTGGAGATCTACCGGCTCAGCACGGCCTACGAGTTCCCCTGGGACTACACCCGTGCCCTGGAATTGGCCCTCTATCGCACCTACGCCGTCCCGAGCATCGGCCGTCTGCTCGCCGAGACCGGCGAGCTCACGGACCGGACCCAGAAGCGTTACGACGACACCGCGCTGCTGCTCGACACCGTCGTGGAACACGGCTTCGACAGCGCCGAGGGCCGCACCGCGATCCATCGCATCAACCAGATGCATCACAGCTACGACATCGGCAACGACGACATGCGCTACGTGCTGTGCACCTTTGTGGTGATGCCCAAGCGATGGATCGACGCCTACGGATGGCGCCGGTTGTCCCGGCACGAGACGGTCGCGTCCGTCGTGCACTATCGCACCCTCGGGCGGCACATGGGCATCAAGGACATCCCGGAGACCTACGAGGAGTTCGAGGCCCTTCTCGACGCCTATGAGGAGGCCCACTTCGCGGTGGATCCAGGGGCCCGGCGGGTCTCAGACGCGACCTTGGACCTGATGACCTCCTGGTACCCGCGCCCCCTGGCTCCCCTCGTCCGCCTGGCGACGCTCGCCCTGCTCGACGACTCGCTCCTCAAGGCCTTCCGGTACGAGCCGCCGAGGGCCGCCACACGCGCGTGGGTGCGCCGCGCGATCCGTGCCCGCGGTCGTCTGGTGCGCCTCATGCCCCCGCGGCGCACCCCGCACTTCGCACGGCAGAATCGGGAGATCAAGGGCTATCCGAACGGCTATCGCGTCGCCGACCTGGGTACCTGTCCCGTCCCCGGCGTGAAGGGGTGTCCGGTCCGGCCGGCGAGCGGTTCAGCCGGCACCCTGGGCGAGTGAGTCCAGCGTCGTCCGCAGCCAGGCCGGCTCGGCCCGGCTGGTGGCGCGCGCGATGGTGAGGACGCCGCGCCGGAAGAGGTCGTCCACCTCCTCCGCGCGGCGGGCGGTCGCCCTCGCAGAAGAACCTCGCCGGTTCCGCGAGCCTGCGGCGCAGTTCCCGCCTGCCGTCGTCCGTGAGGGGCAGCACGTGGCGCGGAGCGGCCACCGAGCCCGGCTGTGGCGCGCCCGCCACCGGTCCGGACTGCTCCAGCGGTTTGATCGCGGGATGCAGCGTGCCCTCCGCCACAGGTCGCACGTGACCCGTCAGCGCGGCGACCTCCAGGGCGAGCTGAGCGGCGAACTGGACTCCAGGCAGGGCCTGGAGGCCGCGGGCGTGCGCGTGGTGATCGTGCCGGCGCGGGCCACAACGTCATGTTCGACAATCCGGACGTGCTCGTGGCCGAGTTGGACGGACGCTGCTGAGGCTCAGCGCTCGCGGACGGCCACGGCGAGGAATCTGGAGTCCTCGTCGACGTAGGACGTCATCCGCCAGCCGGAACCCGCCAGCAGAGGGCCGAGGTTGGCTTCGGCACGCAGGTCGTCGGGGGTGATCTGCCGGCCTTGTCGCGCCGCGAGCGCCGCCCGGCCGATCGGATGGAACAGCGCGAGCAGACCCCCGGGCCGCACCACGCGTGCCAACTCCCGGAGGTTCTCGACGGGACGGGGGAGGTGGGCGATCAGACCTGCCGCGAACACCGCGTCCAGGGACTCCGTGCGCAGTGGTAGCGCGGCCACGTCGGCGAGCAGCAGCAGGCCGTCACGGTCCCGTCCGGCCCGAACGGCGGCCTCCAGCATCGCCGGGGTCAGATCGGCTCCGAGGACCACCCCGGAGGGACCCACGGCGGCACGCAGCGGCGTGAGGGCCCGGCCCGTGCCGCAGCCCGCGTCGAGCACGCGGTCCCCCTCACGCAGCCCGAGATCGTCGACCGCCGCGGCATAAGCCGGGCCGTCGTCGGGGAATCGTGCGTCCCAATCGGCTGCGCGTGCGCCGAAGAACTCCTGGACGTGTGTGTGGTCGTCGCTCATGTTCCGCATGATTCCTCACCTCCACGAACGATGCTGTAGCGCACACGTTCGAGCGTGACTCGATCGTTCCAGGATCCGACTCGGTCAGATTGCAACAGCTTTCGAAATGCGCCCCCTGCGTGCGCCCCCGCTCCGACTAGCGTCCCGTGGCCATGGGACACCTGGACCACGCCGCATTCGGCTGGCTGACACCGTTGCTGTCGTACGTGATGGCCTGCATAGGCGCGGCCCTGGGGCTGCGCTGCACGGTCCGCGCGCTGGGCACCACCGGCAGGTCGCGTCGCAACTGGCTCCTCACCGCGGCCTCGGCGATCGGCACCGGCATCTGGACCATGCACTTCGTGGCCATGCTCGGTTTCGCCGTCACCGGTACCGAGATTCGCTACGACGTGCCGCTGACCATCCTCAGCCTGCTCGTGGCCATGATCGTCGTCGGTGTCGGCGTCTTCGCCGTCGGACACAGCCGGGATCGGGCCCGGGCCCTCTTCCTGGGCGGGCTCACCACCGGCCTCGGCGTCGCGAGCATGCACTACCTCGGCATGGCGGCGCTGCGGCTGCACGGGACGGTGCACTACGACCCCCTGATGGTCGGAGTTTCCGTCCTGATCGCCGTGGTCGCGGCGACGGCGGCCCTGTGGGCGGGCCTCAACATCAAGTCGCCCATCGCGGTCACCGTCGCCTCGCTCGTGATGGGCGTGGCGGTCAGCAGCATGCACTACACCGGAATGTTCGCAGTGAGTGTTCATGTCACGCCGTCCGGCGTGTCCCTTCCCGGGGCCACGGCGATGCAGTTCATCTTCCCCCTCGCCGTCGGCCTCGGGTCCTATCTCTTCCTCACCTCGGCGTTCGTCGCACTGTCGCCGACAGCCGGGGAGCGCGAGGCTTCCGCGTCGGCCCAGCGACCGGTCGAGAGCGCGGCCCGCTGACCGCGGGCCCGGACGACACGTCCCGACACACTCCGAGCGAGGAGTCCATGCGAACATCCCGTAGGGCCCGCACGGCCGGCGCCGAACCGTCCCGCACGCCTCCGGTGCGCGGCCGCCGGGCGCACGCCGGGCCGCCGGCCGACGAGCGCCTCGAGACGGACGAGCCGAGTGGCACGGAGCCCGATACTCCCGTGCGGGCGGTACGCCGGCACATACGCCCGCGTACCGTCCGGGCGAAGATCGTCTGCCTGCTGATGGTGCCCGTGATCTCCCTGCTCGCCCTGTGGGCGTACGCCACGGTCACCACCGCCCAGGACATCGCCGGGCTGCGCCAGTTGCAGCGTGTGGACTCCATGGTCCGCGCCCCGGTCGCCGACGCCGTGGCCGCGCTCCAGGCCGAGCGGGTGGCCGCCGTGCGCTACGCCACCGACCCCGCCGCCGGGCGGCCGGACGACCTCAAGACCCTCGCGGGCCGCACCGATCGTGCGGTGGCCAAGTTGCGGCTGGGCGGCGACAACACCGTCGCCGACGGCACCGACCTGCCCTCCGGTCTCCCCGGCCGGCTGGAGAAGTTCGTCGCCGGCGCCGAAGCACTGCGCTCGCTGCGGGACGACGTTCTCGCCCGTCGGGTCGGCTGGGACGAGACGTACGGGCGGTACACCAGGACCATCGCCGAGGCTTTCGCAGTGGGCGGTGCGCTCACCGGCGTTCAGGACGCGGACCTCGGCTCCGACGCGCGTGTACTGCTGGAGTTCTCCCGCGCGGGGGAGGCGCTCGCCCAGGAGGACGCCGTCCTCACCAGCGCCCGCCTCGCGGGCACCCTCGACGGCGAACGTCTGAGGCTGTTCACCGGCGCGGTCGACATCCGGCGGACTCTGACCGAGTCCGCCGTGGGCGACCTGCGCGGTTCGGAACGGGCCGCCTGGCAACGGATCGCCAAGGGGAGCGCCTACGCCGGCCTCGGCGCCGTCGAGGACAAGGTGCTGGCCGGCCGGCCCGGTGCCCAGGCCGTCGACGCGGCGCCCGCGGGCACCTGGACCCCGGCACACGCGCGCGTGCAGGGCGCCATGCGGACCATCGAGGCGGACGCAGGCCGGGGCGTGGCGGAGCGGGCGGACCCGTTCACCCGCGGTGTGCTCACCCCCGCCGGTGCCGCCGTTCTCCTGGGCCTCGTCGCCGTTGCCGCCTCGCTCGTCATCTCCGTGCGGATCGGACGTGGACTCGTCGTCGAACTGGTCAGCCTGCGCAACAGCGCCCTGGAGATCGCGCGCCACAAACTGCCGCAGGCCATGCGGAAGCTGCGGGCCGGGGAAGAGATCGACGTCGACGCGGAGGCGCCGTCGGGACCGCCCGCCGAGGACGAGACCGGGCAGGTCGCCGAGGCCCTGGGCACCGTGCACCGTGCGGCCCTGCGCGCCGCGGCCGAGCGCGCGGAGCTCGCCAGCGGAATCTCCGGCGTGTTCGTCAATCTGGCCCGGCGCAGCCAGGTCCTGGTGCACCGCCAGCTCAGCCTGCTCGACAGCATGGAGCGCCGTTCCGAGGACCCGAGCGAGCTGAGCGACCTCTTCCGGCTCGACCACCTCACCACGCGCATGCGGCGCCATGCCGAGAGCCTGATCATCCTCTCGGGAGCCGCACCCGGACGTGCCTGGCGCATGCCCGTCTCACTGACCAACGTCGTACGGGCCGCCGTCTCCGAAGTCGAGGACTACGCGCGCGTGGAGGTACGACGGCTCCCCGAGGCGTCGGTGATCGGCGCCGCGGTGGCGGACGTCACGCATCTCCTCGCCGAGATCCTCGAGAACGCCGCCCAGTTCTCGCCGCCCCACACGCGCGTGCGCGTCAGTGGTGAACCCGTCGGCAACGGCTATGCCATCGAGGTCGAGGACCGGGGCCTCGGCATGGGCAAGGAGACCCTGACAGAGGCCAACCGGCGCATCGAGCAGTCCGAGGCGCTCGACCTGTTCGACAGCGACCGGCTCGGCCTCTTCGTGGTCAGCAGGCTCGCCGCCAGGCACGGGATCAAGGTGCATCTGCAGACCTCCCCCTACGGCGGCACGACGGCCGTCGTCCTTCTGCCGAACGCTCTGTTGCACAACGGTGCCGACGAGCATCCCGCCCGCCCGGCGGATGCCGTACGGCACGAGCACGCTCCCGTGGCCGCCGCGGTGCGCACGGAACCGGTGGAACAGGCCGTGGAGCGGCCCGCGCTCGCGGGCTCGGCCCGAGCGGGGGTACGGGCCTCCGCCGAAGCCTTGTCCGAGCAGGCGCAGCCCGGCGTCACCGCGCTGAGGCTGCACCGCCGGGGGGACGACTCGGAGGGCTCCGAGGACCTGCCGCGACGTGTACGGCAGGCGAGCCTCGCCCCCCAACTGCGTGGGCAGCGCCAGCAGGAACCTGCGACGGGCCCCCAGAACCCGGTGCATGACGAAGAGCGCACACCCGAACTGGTACGGGACCGCATGGCGGCCTACCGCGAAGGCTGGGTACGTGGCGGCGGTCGCGTACCCGGGCATGCGGCAGGACCCGTCGGCGACAGCAGCGAAGGAGACCCTGCATGATCCAGGACCCCGGTATGAGGACCACCCAGCGGTCGGGCGAACTCGACTGGCTGCTGGACGACATGGTGCTGCGCGTGAGCGAAGTGCGGCACGTCGTGGTGCTCTCGAACGACGGACTGGCGGTGGGCGCCTCCTCCGATCTCAGCCGTGAGGACGCCGAACACCTCGCGGCCGTCGCCTCCGGGTTCCACAGCCTCGCCAAGGGCGCGGGCCGCCACTTCGGCGTCGGCGGAGTGCGCCAGACGATGGTCGAGATGGACGACGGCTTCCTCTTCGTGGCGGCCGCGGGCGACGGATCCTGTCTCGCCGTGCTCACCGCGGTCACGGTGGACATCGGCATGGTGGCATACGAGATGGCGCGGTTGGTGAAACGTGTCGGCGAGCACCTGTACACCCCGCCCAGGGCGGCCGCCGGGCCGCCCGCCGCCGGATGAGGGCCGAAGGCGGTCACAGATGACCGAGGACCGGACAGGCGCTGTGCACCGGCCAGGCAGCCGGTGGTACGACAACGAGGCGGGACCGCTCGTCCGTCCCTATGCGATGACGGGCGGGCGCACCAAACCGGGACCCAGCGGGGTGCGCTTCGACCTCATCGCCCTCGTCTCCCTCGACGCCGGAGCGCTGAGCGTCGTCGACGACGCCTCGCTGGGTCCGGAACACCGTTCCCTCATCGATCTGTGCCGCATCGAGACTCAGTCCGTCGCCGAGCTGGCCGCGGACGCCGACCTGCCTGTGGGCGTCGTCCGGGTGCTTCTCGGGGATCTGCTGGAGCTGGGCTGTGTCACGGTCTCCCGGCCCGTTCCGCCGGCTCAACTGCCCGACGAACGGATTCTGCGTGAGGTCATCGAGGGACTGAGGGCGCTGTAGGTGATGCACCGGAACCGCCCCGCGCCGAGATGTGCGCCCATTCGGGAACCGAATGGGCGACAGATGGTCACATCGGTCAAATACCGGTCCAAGCCTTCGAAGGCGGGCCGCAGTTGTCATGATGCTGACTCCGCACGGATGTACTGCCTCGACCGTTGCCGGCCCTCCCGAGAGAAGTGATCGATGGCCTCCGAGCACTCCGACGCCCCCGAGGACGAGATGACCGCCCTGGCGCTGAAGATACTGGTCGCCGGCGGATTCGGCGTGGGCAAGACGACCCTGGTGGGCGCCGTCAGTGAGATCAGGCCCCTGCGCACGGAGGAACTGCTGAGCGAAGTCGGCCAGTTGGTGGACGACACCGACGGCGTGGACCAGAAGGTCACGACGACCGTCGCCATGGACTTCGGGCGGATCACCATCCGGTCCGGGCTCTCGCTGTACCTCTTCGGCACGCCGGGCCAGGACCGCTTCTGGTTCCTGTGGGACGAACTGTCCCAGGGCGCTCTCGGCGCCGTCGTCCTCGCGGACACCCGGAGACTCGAGGACTGTTTCCCCGCGGTGGACTACTTCGAGCACCGGCACATCCCGTTCGTGGTGGCGGTCAACTGCTTCGCGGGTGCCCGCAGGTACGGCGCCCACGACGTGTCACGTGCCCTCGACCTCGACGGGGGCACTCCGGTGGTGCTCTGCGACGCCCGGGACCGAGACTCCGGCAAGGAGGTGCTGATCCGGCTCGTCGAGTACGCCGGGCGGATGCACACCGCCCGGCTGCTGGACTCCGTCGGCTGACGCGCTACTCGGAGACGGCGGAGTAGGCCAGCACCTTCTCGACCCGTACCCGGACGAGGAGTTCCCCCGGTACCCCGTTGCGGGCGCCGAACTCCTCGGCCCGCTCCTCGCCCATGTACCGGGCGCCGATCCGTGCTGCCCAGTGCCGCACCTCACCGAGGTCCTCCGAAAGCAGCGCGCGTCCCTGCAGCACGACGAAGGCGTACGGCGGCTGGTCGTCGTCCACACACAGGGCGACTCGGACGTCCCTGGCCAGATTGCGTCCCTTCACCGTCTCCTTCCCGGTGTTGAAGACCAGGTCGTCTCCGTCGAGCAGAAACCAGATCGGTGCCACGTGCGGACTTCCGTCGGCGCGGACCGTGGAGAGTTTCCCGGTGCGAGTGCCGTGCGAGACGAAGGCCTGCCATTCCTCGTCGGTCATCTTCTGTGCCATGCCTCCATCCTGCTTGCAGGGAAGGCGGCTGTGGGGAAGGCTGGCTGATCGGATCCTCCGGCCAGGGGGAGCGACCTCACGGGGAGAGGGGACAATGGGGCAGAACACGGAGCTCGGCTGGCTCCTGGACGATCTGACCGAGCGTATGGAGCACATACGGCACGCGCTGGTGTTGTCCAACGACGGACTGGTGACCGGCACGAGCACAGGGTTGCGGCGTGAGGACGCCGAGCATCTCGCTGCGGTCTCGTCCGGGCTGCACAGTCTGGCCAAGGGCTCCGGCCGCCACTTCGGCGCGGGTCAGGTACGCCAGACCATGATCGAGTTCGATGACGCGATCCTGTTCGTCACCGCTGCCGGTCCGGGCAGCTGCCTGTGCGTGCTCAGTGCCGCCGAGGCCGACATCGGACAGATCGCCTATGAGATGACGCTGCTCGTGAACCGGGTCGGGGACCACCTCGCCGTGGAATCGCGGGAACGGGATCACACGCCTCCAGTGGATCTGTGAGCCGCCGGCGCATCTGTGTGCCGTTCGTGGATCTGCCAGAGGGCCAGCGGCCCGCCCGGTCGAGGACCTCCTGCGGGCCACGCGCCCTCGACGGACCTCTGACGCGCGCCGCGGACGCAGCGCAGAGCGCTTGACGCGGGAGCAGACGGCCGTCGAGGACGAGCCCTTTGACCTGCGGACGGACAGCGGGGAACGGCGGCGCGCGAGTTATCCACAGGAAGAAACCGGAGTCCGGTGATCCGGCTACGGTTTTTCCCAGGCGGACGCACACGGCGCTCGTCACGGACTCCACGGGGGAGAGCCGCCATGTCCGCAAACACGATCATGTCCACCGCCGCCGAGTTCACCCGCAGCGCTCCAGGATCTCGATCCCGGTGGACGTCGCTGGCCCTGAGCCACGCCGCGCGCGAACTGGACCTCAGGCGGGGCGAGTTCGACCTCGCAGTACAGCTCGGATACGTACGGACCGTTCCCGGCGAAGGCGGAGGCCGCCGTGTCACGCGAGCGGAGCTCGACCGTGTGCGCTGCGAGGACGATTTCCCTGACGCCCTGCGGAAGAGGGTCCAGGTGATGGGCACGCAGGACGGAGCCGCCCTGATGGGTGTGACTCCCGCGAGGTTCACACGTTTCGCGCGCCTGGGCCTGGTCGTGCCGGTGAACTGGTACGTGAACCGCTACCGGGCCGTGGTCTGGCTGTATCTGGCCGAGGAGCTCCGGCAGTTCGCCACCGGGGAGACGAACGCGCCGTTGCTCAGCGGCCGCACACCTCAAGGATTGCGCGACCAACTGGACGAGGACCTGGACCTGCGGCCCCGCAACTGGCGAGGCCGCCACCTCGGATTCCGGTTGCGCCAGACGGAGGACCGTTTCTAAAGACTGAGCATGAGTTGCACGTGCTCAGTCGCGTGCCCCGAACGGTGTTGGGCACACTGGTCCCCCGCTTTCGCTCCGCATCCGGCGCAGTCGGATCGTGTCCGTTGTCCGGGAATGCAGGGGCGGGTTCCCTCACGCCCGCGGGCATCGTGTCCGGCCTGGGTGGTCCGATGCCGCTGTCCATCGCTCTGGTGGGCAGGGGGCGGTGCCGTCCGTCGCCGGATACGGTGCCCGAGGGCGCGTCGCCCGATCGCGATGCTCGCGGCATCGTGACGGGTGGTCTTACGTGTCGTGCTGGTGAGCGGTTTCTGCCAGTGCTGGGCCCCCCACATGCTGGTGTAGGCGGGGTCGACCGCGATTATGGAGATGCCCAACTCGGCCGCCATCGACACGAGCCGTGCCCGCAGCTTGGCCACAGGCATGCCGGAGATCAGCTTGCGGAACCGCTTGCGCCGTCCGTGCTTCTCGCGAGTCTTCTCCGCACTGAAGTCGAGGTCTTCGATCGCGATCGTCAGGTTGTGCTGCTGGGCCCAGTGCAGGAGTTGGGTGAGGGCATGCCGTACCTGGGCGTCACGGTGGCTGGCGGTGCCGGACAGGTCATAGGCGAATCGGCGGGGTTCGCCGACCGGGTTGCCGTGCCCATCCAGCCGCCAGGCGGCGAGGTGGTCGGCGTTGGTGTCCACCCCGACCAAGCCACCTCGCCTGGCTTGGGCCAGGGGCACGGTTGGGACCGGCGGTATGGTCCAGGACGCGGTGAGATACCAGCGCCCGCGCGTGACGTCGAGGTTGATGCGATACGCCACGGCCCGATTCAAGACCGCGCGGTCGGCCCACTCGGCACCTCGGTGGTGGAACTGCACGCTGCCGGCGAGGACATACCGGCCATGGTTGCTGTTGGCCAGGTGAGCCAGCGGGGCCGGGAGCTTGATCGAGACCTGGCCATCCGGGGTGACGCGGACCGTCTCGTTCCCGAACCGCTTCCCGCTCTCGCCGTCCGCCTGCAAAAACCAGCGCGACGCTTCCCACCGTTGCCGCCACTCGGCTTCGGTGAGCTGGACAGCCTTGAGGTTGTGACGGTTGCGGGCCGGCTTCTTGCCGCCCCGTACGACGTGGACGCGGCCTGCTTCGCGATCGGCCCGCTCAGCGGCCAGGCGGTCACCCAGCAGATGCAGCCGCCGGGTCTTTTGGAACCACTCCTGCCGTGTGCGGTATCCGCCGGGCGCTCGCTTCGAGCCCTTCTCACCCGCCGGCAGCGACAACCGGTGCGCGATCGTCCTGATGCCGGCTTCAAGGCTGTGGATGTGCGCCAACTGGGCGCGCCGCGCCAGCGCCCACTGATCGTGGGTGGCCTTCGTGATCGAACCGGCCCACCGCGAGGACGACTCCCCGGTCAGTGCCCGCTTCCGCTCTGCCCACGTGCTGGTGGAGTGCTCCAGGCCGTCCATGCAGCGGCGCCTGAGATCTTTCGAGGCCAGCGAGCCCATATGCGCGCCGACCCGACGTAACACCTCGTCGTCTTCCGGTGTGAGGCCCTTGATACGGGTACGGATCGCCACTCCGGACGGCCCCAGAACGGCGAACGGCGCCTCGATCGCCCGCAGCGGCTTCCTCCGCTCAGCCATGCCCGGCCGCCTCCAAAGCCTTCCGAGCCCGATTTTGCGCCGAACGGCGGCCGTACAGACGGGCACAGAACGAGGTCAGCACCTCCACCATGTCCCGCACGAGATCGTCTTCCATCTCGCCGTCATCGAGGACGACAAGGCGGCGGCCGTGCGCGGACAGGGCGGCTTCGACCAACTCGGCATTCATCCGCCCGAGCCGGTCCTTGTGCTCGACCACCACGGTGGCCACATCCGGATCGGCGAGGAGGCGACGGGCTTTGCTGCGACTGCCGTTCATCCCCGAGCCAATCTCCGCCTC
>NZ_JAYWVC010000137.1:0-21502 GCF_036281785.1 Streptomyces chiangmaiensis
GGTTCTCGCCGTCTGGCTCACCGCCACCGTGTTCGGCCGGGATCTCGTCTCCCTCTCCTCTGTGCAGCACCCGCGCGACGCGTTCGTCGCCAGCGGCAATCCGCCGCGCTCCGGCGAGAACCGCGAGGGGGACCACACGGCCGCCTGAAGGAGCCGGGAGGACTCGGTCGCTTCGGTCGGCAGGCCGAACTGACGCACGTGCGGTCACCGCATGAGCGTGAGCCGTTCGCTCAGATGGCGATCGGCGAGCACCGAGAACATTCCTGCGTCCGCCCGAGCGGGCGACAGCGCGCCGGGCAGGCGCCCACACGCCCGGGACCGCCGGCATTCGCCGTGCACTCCCGAGCTTCGACTCGCCCGAGCCCGGCGCAGCCGGGACTGGGCTTCCTGTACCACCTGGAGCACACCATGGACGCGAGCGAGGAGGCCGCACGCGGCCTGAGCGAGATCGAAGACTTCCTGTATCGCGAGGCCCATCTGCAGGCGGCACAACGGCGCGTAGCCGATTTCATCGCGCGGATGCCCGAACTGACCCAGGAGCAGACGTCGGACATCGAACACTGGTATGTCGAAGAGCAGACGCACGTGGCCCAGATAGTGACTCAACACATCGAGGACAGCATCAGCGTGGCGGAAGCGCAGTTCCGTACGCGCATGACGCAATGGCGTCGGGGAGCTCTGGCCGCCGTGGCCCTGCTTGCCGTGACCATGATGGGCTTGTGCAGCGCTGTGATCCTGGGAAGGAGCATCTGACCCGATCCGGAGAACCGGATGGCAATGCATCGGTCTCCGGATGGAGGGCTCGCCCCAGGCGAGCGTCGCCGTCATCCCGTCTCGCTGAAGGCCCGTGCGCGGGACGGCGTCAAGTCCGCTTCGGCCCAGACGACCTTGCCGTCCGACACGGAGCGCGTGCCCCATCTGCGGGACAGCTGGGCGATCAGGAAGAGGCCGCGGCCGTTCTCGTCGGTGGTCCGTGCATGACGCAGGCGCGGGGAGGAGACGTTGGTGTCGAACACCTCGCAGGTCAGGACCTGGTGCTGGATCAGACGCAGCCCGATCGGACCGGTGCTGTGGCGCAGGGCGTTGGTGACCAGCTCACTGACGATCAGCTTCGTGGGGTCCTCGAGACTTTCCAGACCCCATTCGGTCAGCTGGCGGGCTGCCATGTGCCGGGCGCTGCGGACGGCGGTCTGGTCACTCGGCAGCGTCCAGGAGGCGACCTGACCCGGGCCGAGTGAGCGGGTCCGCACCAGGAGCAGGGTGACATCGTCGGTCGGTGCATGACCCGGGCGGCTCTCCGTCGCGCGGGTGCAGAGTTCTTCCAGGGAGTTCCTCGGTTGTGTCAGAGCGGTGGCCAGGCGCCGCATGCCCATCTCGACGTCGTGATCCCGGGATTCGACCAGTCCGTCGGTGTACAGCGCGATGAGGCTTCCCTCGGGCAGCTCCATCTCCACGGCCTCGAAGGGGATTCCCAGGCCGATGCCGAGCGGGGTTCCGCTGGGAAGGTCGGGGAAGGTGACCTGGCCCTGCGGGTCGACGATGGCGGGCGGCGGGTGCCCGGCCCGCGCCATGCTGCACCTCCGGGTGACAGGGTCGTAGACGGCATACAGACACGTGGCGCCCTCGACCGTGAAGGTCTGGTCCGGGTCGTCGGCGTCGTCCTCGGCCAGTCGCTGGACCGTGTCGTCGAGGTGGGTCAGCAGTTCGTCGGGGGGAAGTTCCATGTCGGCGAGTGTCTGTACGGCGGTCCGGAGCCTGCCCATGGTCGCGGCGGCGTTGATGCCGTGTCCGACCACATCGCCGACGACGAGAGCGACCCGTGCGCCGGACAGCGGAATCACATCGAACC
The DNA here is from genome assembly GCF_036281785.1 of Streptomyces chiangmaiensis. Taxonomy (NCBI): domain Bacteria; kingdom Bacillati; phylum Actinomycetota; class Actinomycetes; order Kitasatosporales; family Streptomycetaceae; genus Streptomyces; species Streptomyces chiangmaiensis. The sequence continues at coordinate 1,850 of NZ_JAYWVC010000137.1, forward strand.
AGTCGCCTCCGACGCCGCTGTCGATGTCGGCGGGCAGGTAGCGTGAGGCCGCCTCGACCGCCGTACCGCTCCGCAAACGGTGCGGGAGCAGGTTGCGTTGGAGCGCGAGAGCCGCGGTGTGTTCACGCGTGAACTGGCGAGCGTTGTCCAACGACAGCGCGGCGCGACTGACGAGTTCCTCGGCAAGGAGCAGGTCGACCTCCTGGAACGGCACCGGGTCCTTCGTGCGGATGAACAACGCCACGCCCAGCAGGGCACGTCGGGCGCGGATGGGCACGATCATCAGGGAGTGCATGCCGTTCTCATGGATCATCTGCGCTCGTGCCGGGTCGTCGTCGACCCATGTGCCCGGAGCGGTGTCCAGTATCGGTTCCAGATGGGACCGCCCGGAGCGCAGAACGTCGGCGAGGGGTGAATCGGGCGGAATGGGGACCGGCTCGCCGCGCACCCATGGGGATTTGGGGGTCCGGTGGTGGATCGAGGCAACACCTGCACGTCGGAAAGCGGGGAGGCGCCCGTCAATCGGACCACAGCGGACCGGGGGCCCTTCGCCGAACGGGACCGACTGCTCCAGGTCGACGACGACGTAGTCGGCGAGCAGCGGCACGGCAAGTTCGGCCAGTTCCTGGCTGATCTGCATCACGTCCAGGGAGGCGCCGAGGCGCGTACTGGCCTCGGTGAGGACGGCGAGACGCTCGCGCGCCAGCCGGCGTTCGGTGACATCGACGCTGATGGTGCACACCCCCAGCGCTTGACCGTCGGCTCCCTGGAGACAGAAGAACGACGAAGCCATGGCGTGCTCCCGGCGCGGACTCGTCGCCAGCCACATCCGGTACTCGTGAACCCTGGTGGTGCCGCTCTCCAGTACCTGCCGCATCACCGCCTCGAGTGCTTGTGCCTTGCAATCGGGCAGTGCGTCGGTGAATCGGCGACCGAGCCGCCGTTCAGGGCAAATGCCGTCGTGGCTCTCCATCGTGTCGTTCACCCAGGTGCAGCGCAGCTGCGCGTCACGAACGACGATGCCGATCGGTGCATGGACGAGAAGCGACTCCCGCAGCGATCTGCTCATCGCTTCCGAGGAGAGCGCGTCGACATCTGTCACGGATACGAGCCACCGGATCGCCTCGTCCTGCCCCGACAGCATCGAGATCCGCAGGATGACATTGAGCAGGCGGCCGTCTCGGTGGCGCACCGCGGTCGTGCTCGACGAGCTGTGGTGTGCACCGCACCGCTCGAGGAACGCCGATGTCGTCGGCGCTTCCTCGGCCCCGGGCAGAACCAGTGCCACAGAGCGGCCCACCACTTCGCCGGCGCGGTACCCGAGAAGCCGCTCGGCGGCTTCCGTCCATGCCACCACCCTTCCCTGCCCGTCGCACATCGCGACCGCCGACTCGGATGGCACACGCGTGGTCGGTCGATTACTGACGGTTACCTTCTCGGTGTCAATCATCAAACTGCTGTCCTCGGGTGTGTGGCGGAGAAGCGGCATCGGGTACAGGAAGCCGGTGTGCGGACGGCTGCGACCGGGATCACGGCGGCGTGGACACCGGAGGCGATCCGTGCCGCATCTCGGTTCTCGATTCCGGATGCAGATACAGGCACGAATCCGATCCGATTTGCGCCTTTTGATGCTTAGACCGGGTGGCGTTCCGGTCTGTGACAGGCACGCGGACACGACTGATACCGGCACGTAGGGCCAATGCCGTCGTAGGAGCACAACCGGGTGACCGGAGAGGTGAGGACAGCGGCGGCGATCCGCGAGCAGGTCCCGCCCGCTGGAGGAGGTCGACGTCGGCCCTGCCGAACAGCTGCCGCCTCGGTCTCTGCGCGGATTCTGACGGGTCTCGACGGGGTCGAGGTTCTCGTCCGGACCGCTGACGACGTCGTGCAGCTCGGGCAGGCAGAAAGACTCCCGTACGGCCGGACGGTCGGCAGCGGCCGACCCGTCCAGTGGGCGGGGCAATGACGTTCACGGGGCTCCGGCCCCGGAAGGTCTGGAGGTTGCGGCGCTTGCGCGCCTAGGAACGCTTGGCGCGGTAGAGGCCTCGGCCGGTCCGCTGAATACGGGATGTACCCACAAGGCGATCGAGTGTGCTGCGGACCGCGTTGATGCTTCCGCTGTCGGAGTCACGACTCAGTGCCGCGGCGACATCACGGGCCCGCACGTCGGCGTCTCCGACTGCGGCGAAGTACTCCATGATCTGCTCGGTGAGCATGCCGTATTTCTTCTGACCGTCCGCGTCGGTGCCGGCGGGAACAGCGCGCTCCTTGTCCCTGCCACTCTTCGGCCTCTGCTCCTGGGGCACGGACGTCTCGGTGGCGTCCGCCGATGCGGGGGAGGCCTGAGTCCTCTCCGGGGCGGCGGGCACCACAGCCGGGCTCCCCTCGGCCACCACGGCACCGGTCCTGCCCGCCGAGGTCATCCCAGCAGCCGGGTCGACCATCACGGCCTGAAGGGCCCCGAGGGCCCGCTGCACCGAACTGAGATGCGCCGCGACCGCAGCGAGTTCCCTCTCCAGCGCCTGCTTCTGGATCTGCAGGCGGGCCAGGTCCTCTTGGAGGCTCTCAGCGGTGATCTCGATGTCGTGTGCCGTGCGGGTTACAGGGACCATGTGTTCCTCTCATCCTCAACCCGTCCTGCCGCGCCCCGGCTCGCCTGCTGCGCCGCCCGGCCCGGACGCCGGAGTGGGCCCACTTGACATCATATGCAGTGGGCGACTCGGAGCGGAGGTGCATCAGAGCCCCACGGTTTCACAAGAGCTTCACGATGCCAGGGACGCTGAGGATGGTTCGCTGCGCGCCGAGCGCCGTCACACAATGATCGCCACTGTTCGTGGAAGAAGCAATGGGTATGCAAACACATGGTTGCCGGTCACCTGACGGTCTTGCCCATCCTGTCGCCGGACGGTTCGCAGCGTTCCTGGCTGTTCGCGGTTTCGGCTGAGGTGGGGGCCGTGGTGTGCAGGTGCCGCAGCGCGTCGTGGATTGCCTCGATACGTGCGTCGACGGTGTCGATCGCTTCTTGAAGCATGCGCAGGCGGGCTTCGAGCAGGGCGGCCTCGGCTGCCAGAGACGCACTGGCGGCGGCAGGATCGGAGTGCTTGTCAGGGTCTAGTGGCATCATGCCTCCTTCTGCGGCTCTGGCCGGAAGTCGTACGAACCGGAGTGAGCGGGGAGGGCGGCGGAGCGTCGGCGGGCCCGACCGTACGGTGCCGCAGGCGCCTGCGGCCGCCACTGCGAACAGGCTCCGTGCCACCGCATCAGCACCGTCCACATCGCGGGAGCCCGGACGTGGGCCGGCCGGGATACGCAGGTTGCGGCACACGGACGGCGTGCGGCGACGGCCAGGACCTGAAGGGACGGATGCCCCGAAGCCGGTCCCGCCGTCTGGAGCATGCGGGGTCCGTTGTCGCATGGATGCATCGGTGGTCCCGGGCTTCTGAGGCCATACGTGCTCCCTTCCTCGCGGCGAGGACTTGCGCGAGCGGCCGCACAAGTCGCCATCCGGATTGACCGAACAGCCGAGAGAGCTGTGACAGCCGCGCGCAACGGACATTGCTCGCCTTGCGGGCCGGCCCGCCGTGCCTGAAGGTCGCCTTCAGCCGGGAGAGAGCCGGGGCGTTGTGCCAGGGGCACCGGTGTGGATCAGCCGCTCGTCGCCGGCGCAGTGCATGGGTCCTGCCTGTCGCAGTCACCCACCGTCCGGCACGGGGCCGCGCGCGGTTGTGAAGCGGGAACCCGAATCGAGGAACGCAGCGATCTTGCTCGGGCTGAACACCCACATCACTGTGTGGACGCCTTGCTCCGAGGCGGCCATCGTCAGGATGGTGCTGGGCACCCCATCGCGGTGGAGCATCACGCCGGCACGGCCGTTGGCCTCGACGAATCTGGGATCCGCGCCACGCCAGAACCCTGGAGTGGCCGTCGAGAGCTGAGCCACACGTGCACGGCCCAGAACCGGTAAGCGTGCGGCCCCCCGGATTCCGTTGCCGTCGGACAGACTGATGGCATCCGGGGCGAGAAGGGCTTCCAGCGCGGCCACATTCCCCGTCTGAGCCGCTGAGACGAAGGCATCCAGGAGGCGGCGGTGCTCCGTCGTGTCCACGTTCTCGCGCTGCTCGGCCGTCAGATGCTTGCGAGCGCGGCTCACGATCTTGCGCACGTTGACGAGGCTGAGATCAAGGATCTCGGCGATCTCGGGGTAGGTGTAGTCGAACGCCTCGCGGAGTATGTACGCGGCGCGCTCAGTGGGGGTCAGTTTCTCCAGCACCAGCAGCAGGGCCAGTTCCAGAGCCTCCGCGCGCTGCGCCCCCACCTCCGGGTCCGCGCTCGTGTCGATGGGTTCGGGCAACCATGGCCCGATGTACGTCTCCCGGCGCAGACGCGCGGATTGCGCGACGTTGATGGCCAAGCGGGTCGTGGTGCTCGAAAGGAAGGCCACCGGGCTCACCACCGCGGAGCGGTCGGTCCTCTGCCATCGAAGCCATACTTCCTGGACCACGTCCTCGGCCTCGACCACGCTGCCCAGCATGCGATAGGCGATTCCGAAGAGACGCGGCCGGTGCTGCACAAAGACGGAAACAGCGTCTGCGAGGGCACTTGTCGTGGGGGACGGCTCGAGATGCATGCGGTCTCCGTCCCCCCGGTCCCAGCTGTCCGAAGGAGGGATCACGCTGGTACCGAGTTCAAGCGGGCGGCGACGACGAGGGGTCCTCGGACGCGCTTCCCGAGCCCGGCGTGCTGCAGGGGGAGAGGCGCTGCATGGCCTGGTGCGGCATTGCAGGAACCGTGGTCACTGTGAGTCACGACTGCTCCAATTGCGATGTGTTCCACAGACCGGGATCGGCCCTGTCGATGTGTCAGGACCGGGGCAGAGGGACGTCACCGGCTGCTGTTGGTGGGGGCAGCCGCATCGCAGGCGCACCGTGTTCTGCGCGGGCTCACAGCTTGACCATGTGATCAAGCCAGTTCCCGAGCACGAATGCCTCATGCGAGTAGTGAATACGTACGAACCCTCAGCCCAAGACTGTGGAATCTTTGCCAACAGTGTCATTAGAACACTGGCACATTGTTGATGAGCGAGTGGGTCGGGCCTACGTTGCCGATGAGACCTGAGTGCACCCCGTAGCGGCACTGTCACGGCGCAGAGGCGTCGGTCCGCACCGCGCCGGCGTGCCTATGCGGGGGTCGGGTCCGGGGGCGCGGGTTGGTTCCAGGAGTGCAGCTTGTCTGGGTTGAGGACGACCCACACCTCCGTGACCTCGTGGTCGGCGATGTCCAGGGTGATGACCGCGGCGACCTGGTGGTCGTAGCGGGCGACAAGGCCGGTGCGTCCGTTGACGGAACGGGTGGACAAGGTGGTGTGCCTGCGGGGCTCCAGGAGTGTCAACAGGCTGTCGGCGACCTGCCGGCTGCCCCGCACCGGTTTGGTCGATGCCCGGACCTTGCCGCCGCCGTCGAAATAGGCCACGGCGTCCGGGGACAGCAACGATGCGAGCAGTTCGGCGTCCCCGCTCATGCAGGCCTGACGGACCGCGCGGGCGAGGATGTCCTGCTCTTTGGGTGTCGTGGGACGTGAACGCTGTATCCGAAGATAGCGGCGGGCCCGATCGGCGAGTTCGGCGAACTCGGGCTCTGTGCGTCCCACGATGTCGGCGACCGTGTCGGGACTCATCCCGAAGACGTCGTGGAGCACGAACGCCGCCCGTTCGGCCGGCGGGAGGGAGTCCAGCGCGTCCAGCACGAGCAGGCCGTCCTCCTCCTCCAGCGTGGCAGGAGGAGGCTCTTCCGCCTGGGGCAGGTCAGGGGTCCGTGCCGGGAAGGCGGAGGCATCGGCCCAGTCGGGCAGGACAAGCCGGTCCAGACAGATTCCGCCGGCGGTCTTCGCCAGCCAGGACCTGGGGGATGTGATCCGCCTGCGCGCCGCGTCCGGCAGCCGGTACCAGCGGCGGTAGGTCTCGTCGACAACGCACTCCGCCTCGATGGGGCTGCCCAGCATCCAGTAGGCGACCTCCAGCAGATGTCGACGCTCCTCGAGCAGCTCCGCGATCGGCGTCACGTCATCATGGTCCATACGGCATCTTCCCCCTCGCTCCGCACCACTCGACGCAGCCGCACGTTTCAGCCCCGTCGATGTTCAGGAAGGCTTCAGCGATACCCGCGTTACGGCACCGTGTGCCACTCATGTGCACCCGGGTGCACGGCATGGGCGCCGCAGCGACGGCTGAGTCCTCGCGCACGACACACCGCCTCCAGTCACTTGACTCATTCTTTAGACCGGACACGCACGGAACCTGTGACATGTCTCCACAGACGATCACGGCGACGCGGTCACGGGCCCTCTTCCGTCATGCGGAACTCCGCCGCATGTCACACATGCGGCGGTTGTCCGGTCTGACGTGACGGCCCCTGTCTCCTCTTCGCAGAGATGAGAAATTCCGTGATCAAGTTCGGGACCTCCTGCCGAATGGCGAACTCTGGACGTTCCCATTCCCGTGGCTGCCTGTAGGTGCCGAGCTCGCCGAACTGAATTCTCCACCCTTCGAGAGGAGGGGCCCGCGGCAAGGCCAAAAGAACCTGCAGAGTCGAACGCATTCTTTCCGGGGAATTCATGAATGATGGTTGGAGCGTGGGTGGCGTGAGTCAGGAGAACGAAGTGCGCCGAGGCGGCAAGGGGGAAAGAATTGCCGAATGGGCCGATGGTCGCCTGGGCCTGTACAGCTCGATCAGAGCGCGAGGACGAAGAGCATTCCCTGACCACTGGTCGTTCATGCTGGGAGAGGTCTGTCTCTACAGCTTCATCATCATCATCGTCACGGGAGTGTATCTGACGCTCTACTTCCATCCGTCGATGAACGAAGTGGAGTACAACGGCAGTTATGTGCCGCTGCAGGGTCAGACGGTGTCGGAGGCATTCAACTCGACCCTGCACATCTCCTTCGATGTGCGTGGCGGTCTGCTGATCCGTCAGGCGCACCACTGGGCGGCGCTGGTCTTCGTCGCCGCGCTGCTCGTCCACATGATGCGCGTATTCTTCACCGGTGCCTTCCGGAAGCCTCGTGAACTCAACTGGCTCTTCGGATTTCTGCTGCTTGTCCTCGGAATGTTCGCAGGGCTGACGGGATACGACCTCCCGGATGACCTGCTTTCCGGGACCGGACTCGCGGTCGTGAATGGAACAATCCTTTCCATCCCGATCGTCGGAACCTACCTCTCGATGTTCCTCTTCGGCGGTGAGTTCCCGGGGGATGATCTGGTGGCTCGCTTCAACACGATCCACGTTCTGATCATCCCTGCCCTCATGGTGGGACTGCTCGTCGCCCATCTGTTCCTGGCACTCCGGCACAGGCACACGCAGTATCCAGGTCCGGGACGGACCAACGAGAATGTGGTGGGCCTGCCGCTCAAGGTGTACGCCGTGAAGTCCGCAGGCTTTTTCTTCCTGGTCGCCGGAGGCATCTTCGTCCTGGGCGCTGTCGCACAGATCAACCCCGTCTGGATGTATGGCCCCTATCGTGCCGACCAGGTCTCGGCCGGATCGCAGCCCGACTGGTACATGGGTGTGGCGGACGGGTTGCTGCGGGTCATGCCCGGTTGGGAAGTCGATTTCTGGGGCCACACCCTGGCTCTGGACAACTTGATCCCACTGACGGTGGGCGTCGGTCTCTTCCTCGTCATGGGCGCATACCCGTTCATCGAGGCCTGGGTGACCGATGACGACCGTGAGCAGCACATCCTCGACCGACCGCGTAACCGCCCGGTGCGAACGGCACTCGGTGTCGCATGGCTCAGTTTCTATCTGGTGGCCCTGATAGGTGCCGCGAACGACATCATCGCCACTCACTTCGACGTCTCGGTCGAATCAGTGTCATGGGCGGTTCGCATCGGGCTCTTCGTCGCGCCTCTCGCTGCTTTTGCCGTGACCAAACGCGTGGCACTCGGCCTCCAGCGCCGAGACCGGGACAAGGTGCTGCACGGACGCGAGACGGGCATCATCAAGCGCTTGCCGAACGGCGAGTTCATGGAGATGCACGAACCGCTCAGCCGAGAACAGCTCCACGTCCTTACACAGCACGAGCAATACACACCGATCACCTCCGGTCCTTCAGGTGGCGCGGATGGCTCGCATACCGGATCCGGCCTTGCCCCACGCCTGCGTGCCCGGCTCAGCCAGGACTTCTACGGCGAAGACACGCAGATCGCCAAGCCGACCGCGGCGGAGTACAAGGAGATCACCAGCAGACATTGACGCGGCATCCGTGGACACAGCGGGGGCTCCGTGCACCCTCGGCACGAACACCGTTGTCCACGCGTGCGCTCCTTCAGCCCCTCGGAGCAGTCCGTGCGCACCTCACCGGAGCCCTTTCGCGGCGGACTCCACCAGCTGGACATGGGCGCCGCCTGCTTTTCTCGATGCATGTCACATCTTCAGATGATGTCCTGTCAAAAAGGTGAAGCAAGCAAAAGGCCTGCGGACCCAAGGAGTTCAGCCCCAGCCACCGAAGCCGTTCCCAGCCGCCGGCACCGGCGCCGTGAATCTCATCGGCGTCCGGCAGGCCCGAACGTCTTCCGGCCTGCCGAATCCGGCCCATCTCTCCATGACGAGTGACCGCGTCCTGTCGCAATGGCCGTGTCCGTCCGTCCGGACAACGGCAGTACCTTTGCCTCGAAAGGGCCCCTCATGAACCGTCGATACCTTTACCGACGTGCCCGTACTCCTCTCGCCCTGATGGCCACCGCCACGGTCGCCGCCGCTCTTTTCGCTGCGTCCATCGGTCCGGCGAGCGCCGGCAAGCCCTCTGCCCCGCAGCAGCGCAAGCCGACCGTCGTTCTCGTCCATGGCGCGTTCGCCGACTCCAGCAGCTGGAACGGTGTCCTCAAGAAGCTGAAGCGTGAGGGCTATCCGGTGGTGGCCGCTGCCATTCCGCTGCGCGGGCTCAGCAGCGACGCCGCCTACCTCAAGGACCTCCTGGCCGGCATCGACGGCCCGGTCGTGCTCGCCGCGCATTCCTGCGGCGGAGCGGTCATCAGCAACGCCGCCCATGGGGCCGACAACGTCAAGGCGCTCGTGTACATCGCCGCGTTCATCCCGGACAAAAGGGAGCGCGCACTGGCCCTCGCGGACAAGTTCCCGCGAAGCACCCTCGGGAGTGCTCTGCATCCTGTTCCGATCTCCCTGCCGGACGGCTCCAAGGAGACGGACTTCCACATCGACCAGGACACGTTCCACCACCACTTCACCGCGGATGTCCCCAGGAACACGGCCGACCTCATGGCGGTCACTCAGCGCCGTGTGACCGGCGCTGCTCTGGGGGAGCCCGCCTCCGAGTCCGCCTGGGCGACCGTTCCGTCCTGGGCCCTGCCGGCCGGCAAGGACCTCAACATTCCCTCGCGGACGCGGTTCTTCGTGGCCGAGCGCGCCAAGGCCCACATCGTGGAAGTACGGGCCTCTCACGCTGTGAGCGTTTCCCACCCTGACGACGTCGCCGACATCATCGAGAAGGCGGCTCGGACGGTCCGCTGACGGGCGCACCCGACGCGGGGCGGCGAAGGTGCCGCCCCGCGTAGGACAAGTGGACGGCCGAGTGCACACGATCCGCCGTTCACGGCCGGGACGGCGGCAGAGAACGGCTCAGAGTGCGACGGCCGATGGGATCGCGCACGATCCGCTGGACTTCGATGCGGTCTGCCTCGGCCTCGGCCTGGACCCGACCACGGGCCACCCGATCCGGGTCACCGTTGGCGCGCCGGACGGCCATGCGTACCGCGTGCGTCGTGTCGGCGGCCTCGTCGATGACGTAATACAGCCAAACGGGCCGACCGTCGGCGTGGATCTGCAGGCCCACCAGCCACTCGTCGTGATCCGTGAGGCGGGAGTCACGACGTACGCGCGCACGGTCCGCCGGAGCACGACCGGTGCCGTCGGAGAAGCCGGGATCCGGGACTGTCACGGCAGCAGTGATGGTGACCGTGGATGCGCCCTGCACTGGGTGCCTGTCTGCCTGGAGCAACATGGTGGTTCATCTCCATTCCGACTCGGGCCATCACGTCCGTGGTGCGGCGAACCGTCCAGATGCGGTAGGGGTGGAGTGTTTCGCCCTTCTGCACACTTGACTGAATGGCACCCCGATTTGTGACAGCCGCAGGCGCCTCACCGGGAGGCCGACCGGCGGGGGCACGGCCGTGAGGGACGGGGCTGTGCCCGGTGAGACGTACTGCCGGTGCACGCGCCGTCGACAGGCGTCCGCCGGTTCAGGCGGTGTCCGCCTGCTGCACCTGTACAGCGGAGATGTCGAGAGTCAGCGTCACCTTGTCGCCGATCAGGGATCCGCCTTCCGCCAGGGACGGGTTCCCGTCGAGTCCCCAGTCGGAGCGTTGGAGAGTGGTACTGCCCTTGAAGCCGACACGATCTCGACCGTAGGCGTCCCGGCTCGTTCCACCGAACTCGAGGTCGATGTGCACAGGCAGTTCGAGGATCTTGATCCGGAGGTGTCCTGGCGCGCGGATCCGGTCGTCTCCTGCATCGAGGAGTCCGACGGAGCGGAACGTCATGACAGGGAACGTCGCCGAGTCGAGGAAGTCCGGCCCGGTGACCTGCGCGTCCCGCTCCGGAGTGCCCGCGTCGAAACTGCCGGTCTGGACACTGAGGTGGACCTCGGATCGGGTGCGACGAGATCCGTCGAGCCTGAGGAGCCCCTCGAAGGCGGTGAACTTCCCGCGCAGGTCGGTGATCACGGCGTGCCGGACGGAGACGCCGACCGTGCTGCGGACCGGGTCGACGATGTAGATACCGGTCAGGTCGTCGGAGGGGCCGGTGCGAAAAACCGCGGAATCCCTGTGGTGGAACATGATCAGCCGGTTTCCTTTGTCCGTGGATCTCGGGCAGGTGGGAATTTCGGCGCCCGACGGACGTGCAGTCGAACTCAGGGATGCTGCTCGAGCGAAGTGCTGGCGGCCGTGCACATCGAGGCCCGGACCTGTGAGAGATGATCGGAAACGGCTCGTTCCGGCACGGCGGGCCGACTCGGTGTCCGTTCGACGGCGCAGTGACCTGAAGCGGGCGTGCATGGGCGGCCCCGTCCGTCGGCAGGGCCCCCCACAGGCTCACTGACGCTGCGCCGACCAGTCGGCCAACCGGGTCTTGTTGATCCGGGCGTCAGGGCCCGGCAGCAGCGTGGTGCCCTCCAGCTCGGCACCGAAGTATGTGGCGTGCGGGTCCGCGGCGACCGTACGGGGGCCGTTCCCGGCGGCGAGTCCCTGACGGACGAGCTCGCCGAGCCGGAAGGCGTCGGGACCCGCGATTTCGGCCACACCGTTGACAGGGATGCCGGCCGCGGCCACGTCGTCGGAGTGGGCCGGCTGGATCTTGACGGGGGCGAGACGTACGGTGTCGCCCCCGGTCGCCGTGCCCACGATCCCCTTCATGAACTCGGAGAAACTGTGCGATTTTATTCGGCGAGTTTTCCGTCCGTCGAGACCTCTTCCATGAGCGTGGAAATCTCCTCCGGGACGGGGGGAATGCTTTCGTGGGTGATGCCGGCAGTCGGGGACCACACGAGGTTGACCTGCAGCGCCGGGTCCAGATCGGGGTAGTCGCTGCGGTTGTGGCAGCCGCGGGTCTCGCGGCGCTCCAGTGCGGCTTCGAGGGTGGCCCGGGCCGACAGGGCGGCGGATTTGAGATCGAAGGCGTGGGCGAGGTCCTGGTAGCCGGCGATGTCGGGGTGGACGCCGACGTCCTGCATCCTCTTCTCGATCGAGCTGATCTCGGCCAGTCCGGTGCGCAGGCCCTGTTCGTCGCGTACAACCCCGGCGTGCTCGGTCATGGTGTTGCGGATGGCGCGTTGCAGAGCACGGACGTTTTCCGGTCCGTCGGCGACGAGGAGGTCGTCCAGCTCGGCGCGGGCCTGTGCCACTGCCGTGGCCGAGCGCGGCTGGGCGGTCAGGGACTGTGAGTAGGCGGCGGCCGCCTGGCCGGTGATGCGGCCGAAGACCAGCAGCTCGATGAGGCTGTTGCCGCCGAGGCGGTTGGCGCCGTGCAGGCCGCTGGAGGCCTCGCCGATGGCGTACAGGCCGCGCACGTCGGTGCTGTGGTCCTCGGGTCGTACCCACACGCCGCCCATGGAGTAGTGCGCGGTGGGCGCGATCTCGATCGGTTCGCGGGTGATGTCCAGCATCTGCAGGTCCAGCAGGGTCTGGTAGACCCGGGGCAGCCGGTTCATGATCGTCTGGCGGGGCAGGTGGGAGACGTCGAGCCACACGCCTCCCTTGGGGGTGCCGCGGCCTTCCTTGATCTCGGTGTAGGAGGCCAGGGCCACTCGGTCGCGGGTGGACAGTTCCATGCGCTCGGGGTCGTAGCGGGTCATGAACCGGTCGCCGAGCGCGTTGCGCAGGATGCCGCCCTCGCCACGTGCTGCCTCGCTGACCAGGGTGCCGGCCGCGTTCTCCGGCTCGATGATCCCGGAGGGGTGGAACTGGACCAGCTCGGGGTCGCGCAGTCGGGCCCCGGCCTCCACGGCGAGGCGGAAGGAGTCGCCGGTGTTCTCGTCGCGCCGTGAGGAGGTGCGTCGCCAGATCCGGGTGTGGCCGCCCGCGGCGAGAATGACGGCGTCGGCGTGGATCAGGTAGCGCGTTCCGTGGGTGAGGTCGAAGCCGTAGGCGCCGAACACCGCGCCGTCGTGCACCAGGAGCCGGGTGATGTAGACGCCGTCGAGGACGGGGATGTCGAGCTGCTGCGCGCGCTGGATGAGAGTGCGCTGGATCTCCAGACCGGTGTAGTCGCCGGCGAAGGCGGTGCGCCGGTACTTGTGCGCGCCGAAGAAGCGCTGGGAGATCCGGCCGTCGGCTTCCCTGGCGAAGTTCATGCCGTAGCGTTCCAGGTCGTCGATGCCGCGGGCGGCACCCTGGGTGACGATCTGCACGGTGCGGGGATCGGCCAGGAGATAGCTCTCCTTGAGGGTGTCGGCCGCGTGCTGCTGCCAGCTGTCCTCCGGGTCCATGGTGGCCAGGGCCGCGTTGATGCCCCCCGCGGCCAGTGCCGTGTGGGCGTCGTCCTTGGGGCGCTTCCCGACCGCGAGGACGTCGACACCGGCCTCCGCCAGCTCGATCGCCGCGCGCAGCCCGGCACCCCCGGTGCCGATCACCAGCACCATGGTGGAAAGACGTCGTTCGCTGATTGCCACGGTCCACTCCGATCGTTGAGGTTGTCACTGACTAGGACAAAGCTGTTCCGGCATCTGTGACACCTTTTGTTGCCACCGTCCCGTGACGTGGTGTCCGCACACATGGACGCGGGCGAGCAGCGAGGGACGATCCGACTCGCTCTCGCCCGGCGCCGAGGAGTCACGGCAGGAGCCGCTCCAAGGGGACGTCCGGATCGGACAGACGCGCGTCGTCGATGTCCGCCCCGGAGGTGATGAGCGAGCGGATCGGGTCGACGACGTCCCACACGTTGACATTCATGCCGGCCAGGACGCGGTTCCCCGCCATCCAGAAGGCGATGAAGCGTCGTTCGGAGGGCTCACCCCGGAACACGACACGGTCGTAGCCACCGGGTTCCGCGTAACCCACGTACTCCATTCCGAGGTCGTACTGATCCGTGTAGAAGTACGGCAGCCTGTCGTAGACGGCTTCCTTGCCGAGCATGCTGAGTGCCGCCACCTCCGGCTGGTTCAAGGCGTTGGCCCAGTGCTCGACCCTCAGGTGGCGGCCGAGCAGCGGGTGGTAGGCGTTGGCGACGTCGCCCGCGGCGTAGATGTCGGCCGCTGACGTCTGCAGGCGCTCATCGGTGACGATGCCGTTTCGTACGTCCAGGCCCGCCTCTTCGGCGAGTTGGACGTTGGGGGAGATACCGATGCCCACGAGCACGGCGTCTGCGGTTAGGTGCCTGCCATCAGCGAGCCGTACCCCGTCCACGCGGCCGTCTGTTCCGGTGAGGGACTCCACCTGCACGTCGGTCAGCAGATTCACGCCGTGATCAGCATGCAGCGCGGCGAAGACCTCGGCCGCCTGACGCCCGAGCACCTTCAGCAGGGGAAGCTCACCGTGCTCGAGCACGGTCACCTCGGCGCCGGCCGTCCGGGCGGCCGCGGCGGTCTCCAGACCGATCCATCCGGCACCGATCACGACGATCTTCGCCCCTGCCCTGAAGGCGGACTTGAGTCGTTCGCTGTCTCCCACACGCCGCAGATACAGGACGTTGTCCAGGCCGGCCCCTGGGACGGACAGATGACGTGGAGTCGAACCGGTGGCCAGGAGCAGCTTGGTGTAGGGAACATGACGGCCGTCGTCCAGTTCCACCGTCCGCGCCCGCCGATGGACCGCGCGCGCCCGCGTGCCCAGCAACAGGTCGACATCGTGCTCCCTGTACCAGTCGTCGGGATGCACGAAGATCGAGTCGCGCTCCTCCGTGCCCAGCAGGTAGCCCTTGGAGAGCGGCGGCCGCGTGTACGGCTTCTCGTCCTCGTCCCCGATGATGACCAGTGGGCCGCTGTGGCCGTGCTTGCGCAGTGCCTCCGCCGCCTTGCCCGCGGCCAGACCGCCACCGACGATCACGAAAGTATTCACAGGGTTCCTCATCTCAGACGGCGCATGCTGCCAGTCGTATTGGGCCGGTCACCCATCAGACCGCCGACCACCTCATCCTGTGACAACTCCGGCGACGGCCGCTGTCGACGGTCAGAGGCAGGTGCACGGGCCTCGCGCAGGTCAGGCAGTCCATGGGGGACGGGCGGGTGGTGTGCCAGGAGGCGAAACCGAACCGGGACCGCGAGGCCGTGGTCGCCGGCCTCAACCTGACCTGGAAGAAAGCCAGGCGGGCAAGGCGTCGGCTGTCACAACACCGTGGGCTTCATGGTCATAACTCCTGCCGGAGGACTGCCCAGGGCGAGCCGGTCGGTGTCTCATCTCCCTCGGGCGGAAAGAGAGGAACATGACGTACGTCATCGCGCAGCCTTGCGTCGACGTCCAGGACAGAGCCTGTCTCATCGAATGCCCTGTGGACTGCATCTACCAGGGCAACCGGACGCTCTACATCAACCCCTCCGAGTGCGTGGACTGCCGTGCGTGCGAGCCCGTCTGCCCGGTCGAGGCCATCTTCTACGTAGAGGATGTTCCACAGCAGTGGGCGCACTACACGACCATCAACGCCGAGTACTTCCAGACGCCTTCGGCGCAACAGGATGAGCCGTACGTCCGTGACGGCGATCACCGCCTGATCGCCCGGTTGCCACCACAGACGTCGCGCAAGAAGGACATCGCCGCCTTCAGTATCCGCAAGGAAGAGGCTGCCGACGCCGACCTGTGGTTCCCCTCCTGACGCATCACGTGTCCCATCAGGCGGCGCAGGGCCGGATCATTGCGGAGGCGACTGACTGCGGGATGCGGAGGACCTCGCTGCAACGGTGGGCACGGTGACGACCGCGGCCTCCCGGGTCAGGAGACGCTGCACAGGACAGCGACCGGCCACGACCAGAAGTTGGTTTATCTGGACAGGGTTCAGATCGCCGGTCAAACGGATGCTCCTGATGATCTGCCCTTGCGGATCGAACCGCACAACCACATCCACTCGGTCGAGCGGCAGACCGTGCCGGTCCGCACATGCCCGGACGGCCGTGGAGGTACATGACCCCAGCGCGGCCAGCAGCAGTTCCCCGGGCGTGGGACCGGTATCCGTGCCGGTCGGCTCGTGCTCGTCCGCGGTCAGCAGATGAGGACCGACCTCGACGGAACGGGCGAGACTCCGCCCTTCACTCACTGACACGCGGCGTGCGTTCATCGATCTTCCTTTCAGGCGAGCCACACCGCTGTGTGGCCGGTGATCACCGGGATGGCGAGTTGTGGCGGGATGCTGCGACTCGTCTCTTCACCGCTAAGACAGAAAGGATCTCTCTCATGTGACATGGAAGCTGTCACACAGTGCTGAGCTGCCCGGTCCTATGGACAGACCCAGCCCCTCACACCACTGCTGAACAAGTCAGACCGAATGCGCAGGACGTGTCATGCGCACGGCTGCAGAACAGAGAGCCATGCGCGACGAATCCCGGATCATCCGCATCGGGCCTGAGGACATCGAACGCGCGGCGGCCATGCATCGCAGGTGCTCGGTGCACACCCTGTGGAGTCGCTAGGCTCGGGACGCGCCTGCTGCGCTGTCTCGGCCACCATGCCGTCAACGGAGGCTGGAAGGAGATCTACGGTCTCATCCTGCCCGGTGATGAGAAGATCTCTGCCATCCTCCGCCATGCCACGGTACCGATCCACTGAGTGTCCGAAGAAGGTGTCACAACGGTGTGGGCCGAGACGAACGACATCGCGACCGCGGACTCGCTGCCACATCGGTGAAAGCGACATCGGGCATGAGAAACCGGTCGGCAGCCGTGCTGTGCGGCGACGCGTCGTGCTGTGCCGCCACGCGGTGCGTCACAGCTGAAGATACCGCCGCCGGTCAGGGAATGAGTGCGATGGTGGTCGGCGCTCCCCGCCCGGCCATCCTCGCGTAAGGGGACAGCGCATCGGCCTTCTCCAGGAGCGGGGCGGCAACGACGGGATCGATGCCCGGCCATGTGACCACCAGGCCGACGGACACGGAGTAGCCGCCGTCTTCCGGGTCTCTGCCGAACGCCACGGTCGCCTCCACGGAGATCGCGGCGGTGTCGAGCCGGGCCTGTCGTGCCACCAGGCTCAGCGCCCCGTGGAAGCAAGCCGCGCAGCCTGCGGCGTACAGATGCTCGGGATTCGTTCCCCGACCGTCTCCTCCCAGTTCTGTGGGCATGCGCAGGTTGAGATCCAGGACCCCGTCGGCCGAGCGTGCTCTTCCCGAGGCCCGGCCGTGACGCGCAATCCCCCCACTGACGGTCACCGTCGTGGTGTAGATGGGGGCGAAGGATTCTCCGTGGAAATCGTTGTCCGTGCACAGATCGGGCGGCTGGATCTGTTCCGTCACCGTGTGACTCCTTCCAAGCTGTCGTAAAAAGCCGGGCGCGGAGCCGGCATCGCGGTGGGGCGGCGGGTGTCCGTCGGCCTCGACATGCCTCGAGGGCGCGCGAGGCGGTACGCCCCGCCATGGGCAGCGTCCTCCGAACCCGATAAGTCACATTTCATGCTTGTGCACCTTCACGCCGCGAAGCCCTGGGGCCGGTAGTCAGTTGACCGACAAGCCGCCCCCGTTGTGACAGTCTCTGACACGCGACCTGCCGGGCGCCTCGCCCTGATCGGGCGACCGGGCCGACACAAGAGGAAACGGTCTCTGCGCTGGATGACGGCGTTCGGAAGGGTCGCCTCAACCCTCGAGCGAGGCGACATAGGGAGCCAGTTTGGCCGGATTCATCACCCACATGAGGCGTTCGATGCCTCGTTCCGACACCACGATGAACAGCAGCGCCACCGGGTTCCCCTGGGACGTGACCAGGGCGGCCGGCCTGCCGTTGGCCTCGACCCAGTGAATCTCCTTCTGAGGCCAGAAACGCGGGGCGAAGGCGACGAGGTACTTGGAGACGTGCGGACGGCCGACGACCGGAATTCTGCTCGCACCGCGCATCCCTCCGCCGTCGGAGTAGCTGACCACGTCCGTCGTGAGAAGCTGCTCGAGCGCCGACAGATCACCGGTCTGCGCCGCGGTGAGGAACACCTCCAGCAGCCGGCGATGAGCCGTGGAGCTGACCGGCTCCCTGTGCTCCGCCGACAGATGCTTCCGGGCGCGGCTCACCAACTGGCGCGTATTGGCCTCGCTCGTCTCGAGGACGTCCGCGATTCGCTTGTACCGGTAGTTGAAGGCTTCCCGCAGAACATAGGCGGCCCGTTCCACCGGGTTCAGCTTCTCCATCAGGTGGAGAACCGCCAGGTCAAGCGCCTCAGCCCGTTCTGCACCCAACTGCGGATCCGTGCTGGTGTCGACCGGCTCCGGAAGCCACGGCCCGATGTACGACTCCCGCCGCATCCTGGCGGACTGGGCGCAGTTGAGCGCCAGACGGGCGGTGATCGTGGAGAGAAACGCCACCGGCTCATGGATGTCGGTGCGGTCGGCGTTCTGCCACCGCAGCCACGCCTCCTGGACGACGTCCTCGGCTTCCGCCGTACTGCCGAGGATGCGGTACGCGATGCCGAAGAGCCGGGGACGCGCTGCCATGAAGTCTTTCGTTGCCTGTTCAAGGGAGCCTGCGTCTTCACCGGCGCGCATAGATGTCCTCCAGCCCTGCGCCACCATGTTACAAGCCGTCACAGCAGCTCGCGCGTCGCCCCGCCCGGGCACGGAGCAGCGGACGCCCCATGCGCGGTCCGGCGACACGTACATCACGGCCGTGTCGCCGGTGTTTCCGCCAGGCAGCCTGTCCGCCATTGCGGTGAGTGCGGGGCACCCCGGATTTCTGCTGCGGACTGAACTCACGCTGGGTCGGTTTCCCGGACGCAAGGACGCACTCAGACCGGTGTCCCACTTTCTCCGCACGACAGTGTGGTCCTCTTGACCGATGGACTGTTGGAGGGAAGGACAGCCCCCTCCGCACGACTTGGCGAGGACGGCCTGCTGCGTCCGGGCTGGAACGCAGAGTGCCGCCCACCCGGGCGCCGCGGAGGGCTGGGTCGGCTACTCGGTGAGCAGATCGTTGGTGAACGCCGCGGCTTCCACCAACGCCTTCAGCGCAGTCAGATAACGGGCGGCGTCCGCGCCGTCGATGAGGCGGTGGTCGTACGACAGTGACAGGTGCACCAGGTCGCGGATGGCTATGACCGGTCCGTCGGCGGTCTCGACGACCGAAGGGCGTTTGGCCATGGCGCCGACACCCAGGATGGCGGCCTGGTTCGGCGGAACGACGACCGTGTCGAACAGGGCGCCGCGGGAACCCGTGTTGGAGATGGTGAAGGTGGCACCCGTCACGTCATCCGGGGTGAGGCCGCCGCCGCGAGCCTTGCCGGCCAGTTCGACGATCGCCCTCGCGATGCCGCCGACATCGAGGTCTCCGGCTCCCTTGATGACCGGGGTCATCAGTCCCTTCTCCGTGTCGACCGCGATGCCGATGTTCTCGGTGTCGAAGTAGGTGATGGTGCCTTCGTCCTCGTTGATGCGGGCGTTGATGGCCGGGTGCGCCTTCAGCGCCTGGGCCGCCGCCCGGACGAAGAACGGGAACGGCGACAGACCGAAGCCCTCGCGGGCGGCGAAGGCGTCCTTGGCCCGGGCACGTAGCTGCATCAGCCTGGTGACGTCCGCCTCGACCACCGTGGTCAGCTGAGCCTGTTCGTGAAGGGCCTTCACCATGTTGTCGCCGATGATCTTGCGAATGCGGCTCATCCGGACGGTTTGGCCGCGCAGCGACGACACCTCCGGCGGGGTCTCGCGAGGTGTCTGCGTCACCGCCGCGGGCGGAGCAGGAGCGACCTCGGGCTCAGCAACGGCCTTGCGCACCGGCGCGGTCTGATGCGCGTCTTCTGCCCGGCTGCCGCCGGAAGCCGGGGCGGCGGGGGACGGAGCCGGGATCCTCGGTGCGGACGGCTGGCCCGTCGAAGCGGCGGCAGGGCCGGGCGGTGCGCCGACCGCAGGAGAAGGAACGGCAGGGGCCGTCTGCACGGCCGGGGTTGCGGTCGGTCCTCCGACAACGGCCAGCCTGGCGCCGACCTCGGCGGTCTCGTCCTCGGCCACGAGGATCTCCAGCAGGACCCCGGAGA
>NZ_JAYWVC010000138.1:0-21484 GCF_036281785.1 Streptomyces chiangmaiensis
CTGTGGCGAGTTGACCCCTCTGAACGATTCTGAGCTCTCTATGTTCACGTCCAGCCATGACACTCGCAACCGCCTGACGTCACAGCCCTGCCACAGGGAACGAACCATCCGCACACCGTGCGCCCACCCGCGGCGAAGCATCCCGCCCGCCCCGGAGGGCGGCGCCGCACCGCCACAAGACCCCCCGGATCCCGGCGACCTGAGACCTGGGTCACACAGGTCACAATCGGGTCTCGGTGTCACCCACCCCTTGATTCACCTTCATGTAATCGTTTCCAATCCTTCGTGTCGGTCGTGTAAACGATTCCACGACTCGCAAACGACTTAAAAGGACCCACAAGGAGGTGGTCCCGGCGATGGCGAGCATCAAGGATGTCGCCGCCGAGGCGGGCGTATCCGTCGCCACGGTGTCGCGCGTCCTGAACGACCACCCGTCGGTCAGCGCCGACGCGCGCACCCGCGTGCTGGCCGCCGTCGAGGCGCTGGGCTACCGCCCGAACGCCGTCGCCCGGTCCCTGCGCACCGACCAGACCCGCACCCTCGGCCTGGTCATCAGCGACGTACTGAACCCCTACTTCACACATCTGGCCCGCTCCGTGGAGGAGGAGGCCCGCGCGCTCGGCTACAGCGTGATCATCGGCAACGCCGACGAGCGGCCCGACCTCCAGGACCACCATGTGCGGACCCTGCTGGACCGGCGGATCGACGGACTGCTCGTCTCGCCGACCGACGGCGGATCCCCGCTCATGCTGGACGCGGCCCGGTCCGGGACGCCCATGGTCTTCGTCGACCGGTGGATCGCGGGCCTCGACGTACCCGTGGTGCGGTCCGACGGACACGCGGCCGTGCACGACCTCGTCGCGCATCTGCACGGGCTCGGCCACCGTCGGCTCGCGATCATCGCGGGTCCGGCGGCGACCACGACGGGACGTGAGCGCGTCGAGGCCTTCCGCCAGGCCCTGGGCGCGTACGGGCTCGCTCTCCCGGACGTCTACATAGGCCAGGGCGACTTCCAGGCCCAGAGCGGGCGCCGGGCCACCGAGCGGTTCCTGGACCTGGCCGAGCCGCCCGAGGTCGTGTTCGCCGCCGACAACCTGATGGCGCTCGGCGCGCTGGACGCCGTCCGCGCGCGCGGCCTGCGGGTTCCGGACGACATCGCACTCGCCGCGTTCGACGACATCCCGTGGTTCGTGCACACCGATCCGCCGATCACCGCCATAGCCCAGCCCACGGGCGAGTTGGGGCGCGCCGCCGTGCGCGCGCTGGTCGACCGCATCGAGGGACGGCCCCCCGAGTCCGTCACCCTCCCCGCCCGTCTCGTCGCACGCCGCTCGTGCGGCGAGACCGCTCCCCATGAGCCCCAGGTTCTGCAGGAGCCCCCGGCTTCCACGGAGCCGTCCGCCGCAACGAACAGGAGCCAGCCGTGAGCAACCCGGACGAGTTGCTGCGCATCGAAGGCATACGCAAGACCTTCCCCGGCGTGGTCGCCCTCGACGGCGTCGACTTCGACCTGCGCCGGGGCGAGGTGCATGCGCTGCTCGGTGAGAACGGCGCGGGCAAGAGCACCCTCATCAAGATGCTCTCCGGCGCCTACCGCCCCGATGGCGGGCGGATCCTGGCCGGTGGCGAGGAGGTGCGCATCCACGGTGCGCAGGACTCCGAGCGCCTCGGGATCGCCACCATCTACCAGGAGTTCAACCTCGTTCCCGACCTGACCGTCGCCGAGAACATCTTCCTCGGCCGGCAGCCGCGCCGGCTCGGGATGATCGACAGGAAGCGGATGGAGGCCGACGCCGCCCGGCTCCTGGAACGCGTCGGCGTGCAGGTGTCCCCTCGCGCTCGGGTCCGTGAACTCGGCATCGCGCGCCTGCAGATGATCGAGATCGCCAAGGCGCTGAGCCTGAACGCGCGCGTGCTCATCATGGACGAGCCGACGGCCGTGCTCACCTCCGAAGAGGTCGAGAAGCTGTTCGCCATCGTGCGCACGCTGCGCGAGGACGGCGTCGGGATCGTCTTCATCACCCACCATCTCGAGGAGATCGCCGCCCTCGGGGACCGGGTGACCGTGATCCGCGACGGCAAGAGCGTCGGGCAGGTCCCCGCGTCCACACCCGAGGACGAGCTCGTACGTCTCATGGTGGGGCGGTCGATCGGGCAGCAGTACCCGCGCGAACGGCCGGCATCGGGCGCCGCGTTGCTCACCGTCGAGGGACTCACCCGCAACGGCGTCTTCCGCGATGTGTCCTTCGAGGTGCGGGCCGGTGAGGTCGTCGGCATCGCCGGGCTCGTCGGGGCCGGCCGCACGGAGGTCGTGCGGGCCGTGTTCGGTGCCGACCCCTACGACAAGGGGGCCGTGCGCGTCGCGGGGACGGTGGTCCGGCGGCACGACGTGAACGCCGCGATGGATGCCGGCATCGGGCTCGTGCCCGAGGACCGCAAGGGCCAGGGGCTCGTCCTCGACGCGTCCGTCGAGGAGAACCTGGGACTCGTGACCATGCAGGCCGCGACCCACGGCGGTCTGGTCGATCGCAGGGGGCAGCGGGCCGCCGCGGCCAAGGTCGCCGAGCAGCTCGGCGTACGGATGGCCGGACTCGACCAGCACGTGCGCACCTTGTCCGGTGGCAACCAGCAGAAGGTCGTCATCGGCAAGTGGCTGCTCGCGAACACCAAGGTGCTCATCCTCGACGAGCCGACACGCGGCATCGACGTCGGCGCCAAGGTCGAGATCTACCAGCTGATCAACGAACTCACGGCCGCCGGCGCCGCCGTACTGATGATCTCCAGTGATCTGCCCGAGGTGCTCGGCATGAGCGACCGGGTGCTGGTGATGGCCCAGGGCCGGATCGCGGGCGAACTGACCGCCGACGAGGCGACGCAGGACTCCGTCATGGCGCTCGCCGTCTCCACACCCACCACGTCTGTCAACGAAAGGGAGGCCACCCGTGGCCACTGACACGCTCAAGGGCACAGCGGGCGCCGGTGGCGCCGCGGGGGTCCGCCGCCTCCTCCTCGACAACGGTGCGCTCACCGCGCTGATCGTCCTGGTCATCGCGATGTCTGCGCTGTCCGGCGACTTCCTCACGGCGGACAACCTGCTCAACATCGGAGTCCAGGCGGCGGTGACCGCCATCCTCGCCTTCGGCGTCACCTTCGTGATCGTCTCGGCGGGCATCGACCTGTCGGTCGGTTCGGTCGCCGCGCTGTCGGCCACGGTGCTCGCCTGGAGCGCCACCTCTGCCGGGATCCCGGTCGTCATAGCGGTGTTCCTCGCCATCGCGACGGGCCTGGCCTGCGGTCTCGTCAACGGCATCCTGATCTCGTACGGCAAGCTGCCGCCGTTCATCGCGACGCTCGCCATGCTGTCGGTGGGCCGCGGTCTGTCGCTGGTGATCTCGCAGGGTTCCCCGATCGCGTTCCCCGACTCGATCTCGCACCTGGGTGACACCCTCGGCGGCTGGCTGCCCGTGCCGGTGCTGGTCATGGTCGTCATGGGCCTGATCACCGCGTTCGTGCTGGGCCGCACCTACATCGGCCGCTCGATGTACGCGATCGGCGGCAACGAGGAGGCGGCACGCCTGTCCGGACTGCGGGTGAAGAAGCAGAAGCTCACGATCTACGCGCTGTCCGGACTGTTCGCCGCGGCCGCGGGCATCGTGCTCGCCTCGCGCCTTTCGTCGGCGCAGCCGCAGGCCGCCAACGGCTATGAGCTGGATGCGATCGCCGCGGTCGTCATCGGCGGCGCCTCCCTCGCGGGCGGCACGGGCAAGGCCTCGGGCACGCTGATCGGCGCGCTGATCCTCGCGGTGCTGCGCAACGGCCTCAACCTCCTTTCGGTGTCGGCCTTCTGGCAGCAGGTCGTGATCGGTGTCGTGATCGCCCTGGCGGTCCTGCTGGACACGGTGCGGCGGAAGGCGGGGACCACTCCCGTGGCCGCCGGTACCTCTCCGGGCGGCAAGGGCAAGCAGGTGGTGACGTACGTGCTGGCCGCCGTGGTCGCGGCGGCCGTCGTGGGCGGGGTCTCCTTCCTGCACGGCGGCTCGTCCTCGACGACGCAGAAGATCGGTCTGTCGCTCTCCACCCTCAACAACCCCTTCTTCGTGCAGATCAAGTCGGGCGCGCAGGCGGAGGCGAAGAAGCTGGGCGTCGACCTGACCGTCACGGACGCGCAGAACGACGCCTCGCAGCAGGCGAACCAGCTCCAGAACTTCACCAGCGCCGGCCTGGGCTCGATCATCGTGAACCCGGTGGACTCGGATGCCTCGGGTCCCGCGGTGCGGGCCGCGAACAAGGCCGACATCCCCGTCGTGGGCGTCGACCGGGCCGTCAACAAAGCCAAGACGGCCGCGCTGGTCGCCTCCGACAACATCGAGGGCGGCAAGCTCGCCGCGCAGGCGCTCGCCGAGAAGCTGGGCGGCAAGGGCAAGATCATCATCCTGCAGGGCCAGGCGGGTACATCCGCCAGCCGTGAGCGCGGGGCCGGCTTCGCCGAGGGTCTCAAGGCCTACCCGGGCATCCAGGTCCTGGCCAAGCAGCCGGCGGACTTCGACCGCACCAAGGGCCTCGACGTGATGTCGAACCTGCTCCAGGCGCACCCGGACGTCCAGGGCGTCTTCGCCGAGAACGACGAGATGGCGCTCGGCGCGATCAAGGCGCTCGGCTCCAAGGCGGGAACGTCGGTCCAGGTCGTCGGCTTCGACGGCGAGCCCGACGGCCTGAACGCGGTCAAGGCAGGCACGCTGTACGCGTCGGTCGCCCAGCAGCCGACGCAGCTGGGCCGGATCGCGGTCGACAACGCACTGCGGGCCGCCGAGGGCAAGAAGGTCGCCGAGACGGTGAAGGTTCCGGTGAAGGTGGTCACGAAGCAGAACGTGGCCGGGTTCAGCGGCTGACCCCCGCGCCCGTCCGGCGCCTCGGCCGCGGGCCGCGCCTCCAGTGCGGTCCGCGGCCGGGCGCCGGCCTCACCGATGCAGGGATCCACGGGGATCCGTTGGGAGACAGTTCATGTACGACTACGACCTCCTGGTCGTCGGATCGGCCAACGCCGACCTGGTGATCCGGGTCGAGCGACGGCCCGCGGCCGGGGAGACCGTGCTCGGCTCCGACCTGGTCGTCCATCCGGGCGGCAAGGGCGCGAACCAGTCGGTCGCCGCCGCCCGGCTCGGCGCCCGTACGGCGCTGCTGGCCCGCGTCGGCGACGACGGGCACGGCCGGCTGCTGCTGGAGTCTCAGCGCACGGCCGGCGTCGACACGGTGGGGATCCTGGCCGGCGGGGCACCCACCGGTGTCGCGCTGATCACGGTGGACCCGTCGGGGGACAACAGCATCGTGGTCTCGCCGGGGGCCAACGCCCGGCTCTCCCCGGAGGACGTGCGGGCCGCGAGCAGTCTGCTGCATGCCTCCCGGGTGGTCTCGGCCCAGTTGGAGATCCCGCTGGAGACGGTCGTGGAGGTGGTACGGAGTCTGCCGTCCGGCACCCGATTCGTGCTGAACCCCTCGCCGCCGCGGCCGCTGCCCGCCGAGGTGCTCGCGGCGTGCGACCCGCTGATCGTCAACGAGCACGAGGCGCGGGTCATCGCGGGCGCGGAGCTGGACGGATCGCCCGAGGACTGGGCGGCCGCGCTGCTGGCCCTCGGTCCCCGCTCGGTCGTGGTGACGCTGGGCGCTCAGGGCGCGCTGGTGGCGACCGCCGAGGCCATGGCCCGGGTCGCGTCCGTGAAAGTGGACGCGGTGGACACGACGGGCGCGGGCGACGCCTTCACGGCGGCGCTGGCGTGGCGTCTCGGCACGGGCTCGCCCCTGCCGGAGGCGGCGGCTTACGCGGCGCGGGTCGGCGCGGCCGCGGTGACCCGCCCCGGAGCGCAGGAGTCGTTCCCGACCGCCGGGGAGGTCGAGGCCCTGTGAAGAAGGCCGGAATTCTGAACCGTCATCTCGCGGGCGCCCTGGCCGAGTTGGGGCACGGGGACACGGTCCTGGTGTGCGATGCGGGCATGCCCGTCCCGGCAGGACCACGGGTGGTGGATCTGGCGTTCCGCGCGGGGGTGCCCTCCTTCGCCGAGGTCCTCGACGGTCTGCTGGACGAGCTGGTGGTGGAGGGCGCGACGGCGGCGCACGAGGTGAGGGACGCGAACCCCGAGGCGTCGTCCCTGCTGGACGCCCGTTTTCCGGATCTCGCGCTGATACCCCACGAGAAGCTGAAGTGGCTGACGGCGGACGCACGCCTGGTCGTCCGCACGGGCGAGGCCCGGCCGTACGCGAACGTGCTGCTGCGGTGCGGGGTGTTCTTCTGATCGAGGGCCGAGTCCGGAACGATTCGAGGGGGCCCCGTCCTCGACCGGGCCCCCTCGCGTTCCCCCTCCTGTCAGAACCCCGCGATCCCCCCAGATCCCCCTCCGAGAGTTCTGACGCCCTGTACGACAACCAGGGCCGGGGAAGGGTTGCACGGTCTCCGGCGGTTTTCCTTCGGGCGCGGCCGAGGGGCGTCCGGCACATACTCCCGGCCCGCCGATCCGGTCGTCGTCCGGTCACTGGCGAACGGACGGCATCCTCACCTCCGGTCTTCAGCCACCCGGATGATCGTCCTGCCGGTGATGCGCCACTCCGGGGCAAAGGCGGCGGCCGCCTCGGTCAGTGGGCGGACCGCGCCGACCCGCACCACCGGACGGCGGGATTCCTCGCCATCAATTCGGCCAGGGCGCATCGATGACGCGCTCGACCATGGTCTTGCGGCGGAAACCTGGAATGAAGTGTTCCAGTACGTCCGAATTCAAGGTCCCGTAGGTGGTGTCCGGACGGTTCTCGAGCCCGTCGACGAATGCCTGCAGAAATCCCTTCTTGAATTGTCCGCGCGGATGGGCGGAGATGATCTCGTCCACCTGGCCGCCATCCAGCCGGTCCAGTCCCCAGCCGACCACGTCGGTCAGCACGCCGTAGTTCGTGGCGGCCGTCACCGGGTCCATCCGGGCGGGAATCCCGGGCGTCGTGTGCAGCGCGATCGCCGTCCAGACGACCTCGGCCTCGCTCTTCGAGAACCCGCGGTCGAGCAGGAACTTGCGTGCGTGGTCGGCGCCGTCGAGCTCGAAGCGCTGCTCCACGTCGGAGAACGGAGTCGACAGCCCCGTGTCGTGGAACATCGCGGATATGTAGAGCAGCTCGGGATCGGGCTGGAGACCGAGCTCGCGCGCGTGCAGAGAAGCGAAGAAGAAAACACGCCGGGATTGATGGAAGATGAGAACCGGCCCGCTATGTCGAGTCGATCCGGTTCGATATCGCAAAGGCCCTGCTCGACCAGGGGCATACCGCGACACAGGCGGCGTCCCTGGCGGGATTCCCGAGTTACGAGAGTCTCCGACGGGTCTTCGTACGGGAGTTGTCCATCAGTCCCGCTGCGTACCAGCGCCGCTTCAGCACCGCCCGGCGCACCCGGTAGCCGGGAAAGGCACTGGCCCCGCCCCGGGTCAGGGGTGGGGCCGAGAAGTGTCCGGACAGGGCCGGCGCGGGCAACCACTCCGGGCCTGGCGGGCGGCTTGGGCCGCGCGGATCGTGTCCGGGCGCGGTGTCCGGTGCAGCGGCGAACTCGGCGTGCACGACGCACGGGTTCCGGGTGCCCGTCGGCCCGTAGCTCGATCCACGGGCGGCCGTAAGAGGCGGCATCCGACGCGCGCCTGATCACGTGACCACCGGACACGGGACGGCCCTCAGGCCGCGTGCTCCGCGAATCGCCCCACCGTCTCGGCCAGCACCTCTCGCCCGTCCCGCGCCCACAGCACCTCGTTGAAGAGTTCGACCTCGATCGGCCCGGTGTAGGCCGCCGCCTCCACGTATCCCTTCCATTCCCGCAGGTCGATCGACCCGTCGCCGAGCTGACCGCGTCCGTTGAGGACGCCCTCCGGCAGCGGGGTGGTCCAGTCGGCGAGCTGGAAGGCGCAGATGCGGCCGCCGGCGCCCGCACGGGCGATCTGCTCGGGGGCCCTGTCGTCCCACCAGATGTGGTAAGTGTCCACCGTGACCCCCACCTGCCGTGCCGGGAAACGCTCGGCGAGGTCCAGTGCCTGCGCAAGGGTGGAGACCACGCAGCGGTCCGACGCGTACATCGGGTGGAGGGGTTCGATGGCGAGCCGCACACCCCGCTCGGCCGCGTACGGTCCCAGCTCGCCCAGCGCGTCGGCGATCCGTTCCCGTGCCCCGCGCAGATCCCGGGAGCCGGCCGGCAGACCGCCCGACACCAGAACCAGCGTGTCCGTGCCCAGGATGGCCGCCTCGTCGACCGCACGTCGGTTGTCGGCAAGGGCCAGGGCGCGCTCGGCCGGGTCGATCGCGGTGAGGAAGCCGCCGCGGCACAGCGTCGTCACCGTCAGCCCGGAGTCGCGGAACAGCTTCGCCGCGACCTCCACCCCGTACGACTGCACGGGTTCCCGCCACAGACCCGCGTTCCGCACCCCCAACTCCAGGCATGCCTTGACCAGTTCGGGGATGCTCAGCTGCTTCACCGTCATCTGGTTGATGGAGAAGCGCTCCGGTGCCCTGCCGCTCATCCGACCACCCCGTACAGGGACAGCAGCGTCCTCATCCTCGTCTCCGCGCGCTCTGGATCCGGGAACAGGCCGAGGCCGTCGGCGAGTTCGTACGCCGCCACGAAGTGCGGCAGTGAGCGCGCCGACTGCAGGCCGCCCACCATCGTGAAGTGCTCCTGGTGGCCCGCGAGCCAGGCCAGGAAGACCACGCCCGTCTTGTAGAAGCGGGTGGGCGCCTGGAACAGGTGGCGGGACAACTCCACCGTGGGGTCGAGGAGTTCCCGGAAGCCCGCCACATCGCCCGTGTCCAGCACCCGCACCGCCTCGGCCGCCGGCGGACCCAGCGGGTCGAAGACGCCGAGCAGCGCGTGGCTGAAGCCCTTCTCGTCGCCCGCGATCAGCTCGGGGTAGTTGAAATCGTCTCCCGTGTAGCAGCACACACCCCGCGGGAGGCGGCGCCGCAGGTCGATCTCCCGCCGGGCGTCGAGCAGTGAGATCTTCACCCCGTCCACCTTGTCCGGGTGCGCGGAGATGACCTCCAGGAACACCTCCGTGGCCGTGTCGAGGTCGGGCGAACCCCAGTAGCCCGCGAGGACCGGGTCGAACATCGGGCCGAGCCAGTGCAGGATCACGGGGTCCGCAACCTGGCGCAGCAGGTGGCCGTAGAGGTCGAGGTAGTCCTCGGGGCCCTTCGCCGTGGCGGCCAGCGCGCGGGACGCCATGAGGATCGCCTGCGCGCCCGCCCCCTCGACGAGGGCGAGCTGTTCCTCGTAGGCCGTGCGGATCTCCTCCAGGGATCCGGCCACGAGCTGGTCGGTGCCGGCGCCGCAGGCGATGCGGCCGCCGACCGCCTTGGCCTCGGCCGCGGACCGGCGGATCAGTTCCGCCGCGCCCGCCCAGTCCAGTCCCATCCCGCGCTGGGCCGTGTCCATGGCCTCGGCGACGCCCAGTCCGTGCGACCACAGATGGCGGCGGAAAGCCAGCGTCGCGTCCCAGTCGACGGCGGCGGGCCCGTCGGGGGACACGTCCGCGTACGGGTCGGCCACGACGTGTGCGGCGGCGAAGACCGTGCGGGAGGTGAAAGGGGTGCGGGTGGAAAGGGCGAGGGGTGCGCGGCGCGGCTCGTACGTCCTGAGCCGGCCGTCGGCGTCCGGGAGCCGGATGGTCACAGCGAGATCTCCGGCACGTCGATACGGCGGCCCTCGGCGGAGGATTTCAGGCCCAGTTCGGCCAGCTGGACGCCGCGAGCGCCCGCCAGCAGGTCCCAGTGGTAGGGCGCACCGGCGTACACATGCCTGAGGAACAGCTCCCATTGGGCCTTGAAACCGTTGCCGAACTCGGCGTTGTCCGGCACCTCCTGCCACTGGTCGCGGAAGACGTCGGTGGCGGGGATGTCCGGGTTCCAGACCGGCTTGGGGGTGGCGGACCGGTGCTGCACCCGGCACCTGCGCAGTCCGGCGACGGCCGAGCCCTCGGTGCCGTCGACCTGGAACTCGACGAGTTCGTCGCGGTGGACACGCACGGCCCAGGAGGAGTTGATCTGGGCGATCGCGCCGCCTTCCAGTTCGAAGATGCCGTAGGCGGCGTCGTCGGCCGTGGCGTCGTACGGCTTGCCGTCCTCGTCCCGGCGCCGGGGAATATGGGTGGTGACAAGAGCCTGGACGGAGACGACCCGGCCGAACAACTCGTGCAGCACGTAGTCCCAGTGCGGGAACATGTCGACGACGATGCCGCCGCCGTCCTCGGCCCGGTAGTTCCAGGACGGCCGCTGGGCGGGCTGCCAGTCACCCTCGAAGACCCAGTAGCCGAACTCGCCGCGGACGGACAGGATCCGGCCGAAGAAGCCGCCGTCGATCAGCCGCTTCAGCTTCAGTAGCCCGGGCAGGAAGATCTTGTCCTGGACCACGCCGTTCCTGATGCCCTTCTCGTGAGCGAGCCGGGCCAGCTCAAGGGCGCCCTCCAGCCCCGTCGCCGTGGGCTTCTCGGTGTAGATGTGCTTGCCCGCCGCGATCGCCTTCCTGATCGACTCCTCGCGCGCCGCCGTGACCTGGGCGTCGAAGTAGACCTCGACGTCGGGTTCGGCGAGGACCGCGTCCACGTCGGTCGACCAGTGGTCGAGTCCGTGCCGCCGGGCGAGCGCCGCCAGGGCGTGCTCGCGGCGGCCGACGAGGACCGGCTCGGGCCACAGGAGGGTGCCGTCGCCCAGTTCGAGGCCGCCCTGCTCGCGGATGGCCAGGATGGAGCGGACAAGATGCTGCCGGTAACCCATGCGCCCGGTCACACCGTTCATGGCGATGCGCACCGTCTTGCGTGTCACGTCAGTACCTCCGTACACGTACGGCGCCCCGCACACCCATGCGCGAGCGCCACAGCAAGCGCTTTCTGGGCACCACGACGCTAGCCTCTGTCCGACGGGTCGGACAAGACCGTGGACGACGGGACGTACGTGTCCGCGTACGACGCCCCACAAGGCGGCGTGGCGGATACGGCACGGTGCAGTCGGTCGATCCGTCCAACAAGGGGAACCGCGGACCTGTACACGGATGTCCGGAGAGCTGTAGATGGATCTCCGGGAGGGCGTGCGGGGCCGCACGGGGCTCCCCGCCCCCTGAACCACGACGACAACGGCGAGAACCCACGACCACCACGAGACACGCGACCGGAGGACGACGATGACCGTGACCCTGGCGGACGTGGCGGCGCGCGCCCAGGTGTCGCCCGCCACCGTGTCGCGTGTGCTGAACGGCAACTACCCGGTGGCGGCGTCCACCCGGGAGCGGGTGCTGCGCGCGGTGGACGAGCTGGACTACGTCCTCAACGGTCCCGCGAGCGCCCTCGCGGCGGCCACCTCCGACCTGGTCGGCATCCTGGTGAACGACATCGCCGACCCGTTCTTCGGGATCATGGCGAGCGCCATCCAGTCGGAGATCGGGGGCCCCGGTGGACGCGCGGGCGGCGAGCGGCTCGCCGTGGTCTGCAACACCGGCGGATCGCCCGAGCGGGAGCTGACCTATCTGACCCTGCTCCAGCGGCAGCGGGCGGCGGCCGTGGTGCTCACCGGTGGCGCCGTGGAGGACAGCGCGCACGTGGAGGCGGTGGGCTCGAAACTGTGCAAACTCGCGGCGGCGGGGACCCGGCTGGTCCTGTGCGGGCGCCCGCCGGCCCCCGAGGCGATCACGCTGACCTTCGACAACCGCGGCGGTGCGCACCGGCTCACCGAACACCTGATCGCGCTCGGCCACCGGCGGCTCGGGTACATCGCCGGCCCGGTGGAGCGCACGACGACGCGGCACCGGCTGGAGGGACACCGTGCGGCTCTGGCCGCCGCCGGGATCGCGGACGACCCCCGGCTGACCGTGCACGGCCCGTACGACCGGCGCGCCGGCTACGCGGCGACCCTGGAACTGCTGTGCCGTGACCCGTCGTTGACGGCGATCGTGGCGGCGAACGACACGGTGGCGCTCGGAGCCTGTGCGGCACTGCGGGACTCGGGTCTGCGCATCCCCGAGGACGTGTCGGTGGCCGGCTTCGACGACCTCCCGTTCGCGATCGACGCGGTACCTGCGCTGACGACGGTGCGCCTGCCGCTGGCCGAGGCGGGCGCCCGCGCCGGCCGTGTCGCGATGGGCCGCGAGGAAGCGCCGCCGGGCGGGATCGCCACGGTGCGTGGGAAGTTGATGGTCCGGGGGTCGACGGCGGCACCGCGATCCGCCGGGCGAGCCGGCTGACCGAAGAGCCGGCCCCGCACCCATGGACGGCGGCCGGAAGCCGACGTATGCTTCCCCGTACCTCTGACTGAGTCAATCATTCGGACTGCCGGGGCCGACCATGACCGTCCAGGACATCCGCTCGTTCAACCGCTTCTACACGAACGTCATCGGCGCGCTGGACTACGGCCGCCACCTCTACGCCCCCTACACGCTCACGGAGTCCCGTGTGCTGTACGAGCTGGCACACGCACGCCGTACGGACGCGGCCGACCTGCGTGCCGAACTCTCCCTGGACGCGGGATATCTGAGCCGGATCCTCAACAAGTTCGAGCAGGACGGGCTGGTCGAGCGGGCGCCCTCCGAGACCGATCCCCGCCGCCGGCGGATCAGCCTCACCCCGCGTGGCCGGGACACGGCGGCCCTGCTGGAGGAACGGGCACGCGAGACCGTCTCCACGCTGCTCGACACCGTCTCCCCCGCCGACCGGCCGCGCCTCGCGGAGGCGATGCGCACGATCCGTACGGTCCTCGGAGGCGATCGCGCCGCGCGCCCCGAGGATGTGATGCTGCGCGACCCCGTCCCGGGCGAGCTGGGCTGGATCGTGCAGCGCAATGCCGCCGTGTACGCCGCCGAGTACGGCTGGAACGCCGACTACGAGGGGCTGGTGGCAAGGATCGTCGCCGACTTCGCCGAGGACCACGACCCGCACCTGGAGAAGGTGTGGATCGCCGAGAGCGCCGGAGGACGACCGGTGGGATGCGTGATGTGCGTACGCGACGAGGCCCCGGCCACCGCCAGACTGCGGCTGCTGCTCGTCGAACCCGACGCACGCGGCCTCGGCATCGGCGACCGGCTGGTCGAGGCGTGCGTCGACTTCGTGCGCGGCGTCGGCTATCGCGAGCTGGTCCTGTGGACCAACGACGTCCTCGCCGCCGCCCGCCGCATCTACCAGCGCCACGGCTTCGTCCTCGTCGCCGAGAAACCCCACCGCTCCTTCGGCAAGGACCTGGTCGGCCAGGACTGGCGGCTCGACCTGCTCGGCCCGCCGGAGTAAGGACGAGAGGCGGGGTGCGCCGGT
Organism: Streptomyces chiangmaiensis; assembly: GCF_036281785.1. Lineage (NCBI taxonomy): Bacteria > Bacillati > Actinomycetota > Actinomycetes > Kitasatosporales > Streptomycetaceae > Streptomyces > Streptomyces chiangmaiensis. The sequence goes on from NZ_JAYWVC010000138.1 coordinate 13,299, forward strand.
GGCGAGTAGGGTCCGTGGGCATGAGGACAGCCTTCTCCACCCTCGGTGTCCCTGGTCTGCCCGTCCCGGACGTGGTCCGGCTCGCGGCCGTGCACGGCTACCACGGTGTGGAGCTGCGTGCGCATCCCGAAGAGCCGGTGCACCCCGGCATCGGCCCGGCCGAGCGGGCCGAGGTGGCCGCCGCGTTCGCGGCGGGCGGCATCGAGATCCTGGGACTCGCGGGATACGCGCGCGTCGCCGCGCCCGGTGACGACGGGCCCGTACTCAGCGAGATCCGCGCACTCCTCGACCTGGCCCGCGACGTGGGCGCCCCCTACATCCGCGTCTTCCCCGGCGGTGGCGCCGAGCAGTCCTCCCCGGAAGCCGACGCCACGGCCGCCCGTCGGCTGGGCACCGCCGCCGAGTACGCAGCCGACGTCGACGTACGCATCCTGCTGGAGACCCACGACTCGCACCCCACCGGTGCGGACGCCATCCGGGTCCTCGGCGCCGTCGGCCACCGTCACGTGGGCGCGCTGTGGGACGTGATGCACACCTGGCTGGGCGGCGAGCAGCCGCACGAGACCTACCCGGCCCTGTCCCCGTACCTCGGCTACGTCCAGGTCAAGGACATCGCGTCCGCCGAGGACAGGACTCCGCTTCCCCTGGGTTCCGGTGTGCTCCCGCTCACCGAATGCGTGGAGGTCCTCTCCCGCCACGACTGGGACGGCTGGCTGTGCTGGGAGTACGAGAAGCGGTGGTACGAGGCGGCGGCGCCGCTGCCGGAACTGCTCGGACCAGGCCGGGAACACCTGGCCCGGTTGCTCGGCGAGTCGGCGTGAGCACCCGGATATTCGCCGGCCGGGTGCGGCAGGGAGCGATCAGCCTCCGCGAGTGACCGCGCCCGCCCGCCCCGCCCTTTTGAACCCACCCGTACGCTCGGACGTCCCCGGTGTTCCGCCGGCTACGGATTCTCCCGCCGCCGATCGTCCGCCGGTGCCCGGGCTCAGGTCATGCCCACCGGAATGCCACAGTCACCCCACATCATCGCCTCGAGATCAGCGGTATCGGCTTCCGGCGACCTGGCCGGAACCGGGAACCCGTCCGTGCACCCGCCCGTCCCACTCGCGAGCTGCCGGATGAGTCTCCGTCTGCGGTGTCGGCCCTCGCTGCTGGCTGCGATCGCCGACCACCCTCTCCACCGCACGCGGCCGGCAGCACGCCGTCATCGGCGCGCCCCCTCCGACAGCGCCGATGACGGCCCCTCACCCGTTGCTGTGCATTCCCTTGACTGGCAGAAACTTCCCGGATATTGGTGGCTACTTGGAAGTTTCCTTCAGTGATCTCCTCCGGAAGGATCGCACGTGCACGACGCCGGCAAAGGAAGCACCCCCACCCCCTCCAGACGGACGGTCCTCGCCGCCACCGCGGGCCTGACCGCGGCCCTCGCCCTCACCCCGGGCACCGGCCACGCCGCCGCACCCGCCGCACTCGCCGACGAGCAGCTCCGGGACCTCATCTCGCGTATGACGCTCGAAGAGAAGGTCGGCCAGCTCTTCGTGATGCGGGTCTACGGCCACTCGGCCACGGACCCGGACCAGGCCGACATCGACGCCAACCTCAAGGAGATCGGCGTACGCACGGCCGCCGAGCTGGTCGCCAAGTACCGCGTCGGCGGCATCATCTACTTCGCCTGGGCGCACAACACCCGCAATCCGCACCAGATCGCGGACCTGTCGAACGGGATCCAGAAGGCGTCCCTCGACCAGCCCCGCGGGCTGCCCGTCCTGATCGCCACGGACCAGGAGCACGGGATAGTGGCGCGCGTGGGCAAGCCCGCCACGTTGTTCCCGGGCGCGATGGCGATGGGAGCGGGCGGCTCCCGCGCCGACGCCCGTACGCTCGGCCGGATCTCCGGCGCCGAGCTGCGCGCCCTCGGCATCCGCCAGGACTACGCGCCCGACGCCGACGTGAACGTCAACCCGGCCAACCCGGTCATCGGCGTACGGTCCTTCGGCGCCGACCCGGACGCGGTGGCCGGCCTAGTCGCAGCCGAGGTGACGGGCTACGGGTCCTCCGGGGTCGCTGCGACCGCAAAGCACTTCCCGGGCCACGGCGACACCGCTGTCGACAGCCACTTCGGGTTCCCGGTCATCACCCACAGCCGGGAGCTGTGGGAGAAACTCGACGCGGTGCCCTTCCGGGCGGCCATCCGCGCGGGAATCGACGCGATCATGACCGCGCACATCATGGTTCCCGCGCTCGACGACTCCGGTGACCCGGCGACGCTCTCGCACCCGATCCTCACCGGCATCCTGCGCGAGGAACTGGGCTTCGACGGGGTCGTGGTCACCGACTCACTGGGCATGGAGGGCGTACGCCAGAAGTACGGCGACGACCGCGTGCCCGTGCTCGCCCTGAAGGCCGGCGTCGACCAGCTGCTCAACCCGCCGTCCCTGGACGTGGCATGGAACGCGGTGCTCCAGGCCGTGCGGAGCGGGGAGCTGACCGAGGCCCGGCTGGACGAGTCACTTCTGCGCGTCCTGCGGCTGAAGGCGAAACTGGGGCTGCTCGACCGGCCGTACGTCACCGACGCCGGCGTCGACGGGACCGTCGGCATCCCGGAGCACCTGCACGCGGCGGACCGCATCGCGGACCGCACCACCACGCTGCTGGTCAACGAGCGACGCGTGCTGCCGCTTTCGCGCCGGACCCATCCGCGGCTGCTGGTGGTCGGCGCCAACCCGGCGTCACCGTCCGGTACCGACGGACCGCCCACCACCGTCCTGGCCGATGCCCTCACCGGTCTCGGTTTCGCTGCGACCGCGCTGTCCACCGGCACCGCGCCCTCGTCGGCGACGATCGAGAAGGCCGTGACGGCGGCGGGGAATGCGGACGCGGTGGTCGTGGGCACCTACAACGTGAGCGCCACGAGCTCCCAGCGGACCCTGGTGAACCGGTTGATCGCCACCGGGAAGCCGGTCGTCGCGATCGCCCTCCGCAACCCGTACGACGTGGCCCAACTGCCCGACACCGAGGCGTTCCTGGCGTCCTACTCCTGGACGGACGTCGAACTGCGCGCGGCCGCCCGGGTGATCGCCGGACGCGTGTCTCCGCACGGAAGGCTGCCGGTTCCGGTCCAACGGGCGGACGATCCGACGCAGGTTCTGTACCCCGTCGGGTACGGGCTGTCGTACTAGAGATACGCCCCGCACCGGACACCTCGTCACCAACTGTCGCAAAACACCCCACATGTCTGGCGTGAGTCGTGACCGCGGGTCACGCTGGACCGGGGGGTCGCGATGCGAGGGACACGAGCGTTGCTGGGCGCGCTGTTGACGGCTGCGCTGACGGCGGCCGGGATCACCGGCTGCCGGACGGCGTCGGAGACGGCGAAGGACCGGCCGAGCACGGGCGCCACGTCCACCCGGCCGATCGGATACGGGGCCGAGTTCCTCGCGGTCGACGAGTGCAGTTCCTTCGGGACGACCAGCTTCACCGAGGTGCCGTGCACCAGCGAACGCGCGGCGGCACGGGTGATAGCACGCTACGACGGCAACCCGTCGCACGGTCCCGCGTGCCCGGCCACCACGGACTTCGTCCTGCACATCAGCGAGTCCAGACCGGCCTCGGACGAGGACGGGGACGGGGCGGTGCCGCAGGGATACGCGTGCATGCGGAACCTGGAGCCGCCCCACCCGGGCGACCCCGGGGGCGGTGGCGGACCGCGCACCATCGTGGGCGACTGCGTGTACGGCGCGGGCAAGGGCCAGGTCCGCGAGACGGCCTGCGACGGCACGGGCGGCCCCCCGCCCGAGTACCAGGTGACATCGGCGGTGGCACGCCGCGCGCAGTGCCCCAAGTCGACGGCGCTCTACGTCCAACTGAGCGGCAGCAGGCCGGTGGGGTGCGCACGGAGGATGTGAGCGAGGGCGGTGACCGCCGTGCGGACTCGGCGGTCACCGCCCTCGTGTCGGCTCGCCGTCGCGGCGCGGGACGGGGAAGGCCCCTGGTCCTCGTCGCGACGGCGACACATCACGGCCTGAGCACCGGTTCGCGCTCCACGTCGCGGCGGTCCAGCCTCGCGTCGTACTTCGCCAGCGGCTTCGCCGACGACGGGTTCTCCTGCACCGTCGTCGACGCGACGCCCGCCCAGTCCAGGATGCGGGCCGTGGCCAGCGCCTTCTGATCGGAAACCAGGCCGGCCACGTTCGCGCCGTGGTTCAGGCCCGGAGCCGTGAAGACGTAGGAGTCACGCGCACCCGCGCCGAGTCGGAAGCGTTCCGCGCCCCACGGGTCGTTCTGGCCGTAGACGAAGAGCATGTGCTGTGCGTGGTGCCTGACCCACGTGTCCACGTCGCGCATCGCCGCCGGCTGGAACTTCATCGGGATGGAGCGGGGTACGAAGTTCCGGGGCGGCTGGTAGCCGTAGCGCACGTACTTCTTCTCGATGTACGGGAAGTGGATCGTCGGCGCTCCCAGCTGCGTGCCCGCCTGGTAGTAGTACGGCGTGTACGGCGCCAGGCCCTGGTCGGTGTAGAAGGAGAAGCCGGAGATCGCGTCGACGGAGTTCCAGATCTCGTCGTCCGTCGCATGCTTCGCATCCGCCGGGATCGTGTCGCAGTCCGACAAAAGGCTGTACTGCCAGAAGCCCCACACGTAGTCGAGGACGACCGCCTCGTAGGCCCGGTCGAGGCTGCCGATCGTGGTGAACGTGTAGCCGTTGTCCGACGCGTATTGCTGGTACGTCTTCTCCAGTGACTCCCGGCGCACCAGCGCCTCGCGCTGTACCGCCTGGAGCCGGTCCCGGCACTCCTTGGTGCCGACCGTCGCGAAGAAGCGGTCGTAGGCGGAGTCCTCGTCGTTCACGACGTCGTTCGGGGCGACGTACGCCACGATGCCGTCCATGTCGCGGGGGTGGAAGCGCTCGTAGTACGTCGCCGTCATACCGCCCTTTGAGCCGCCCGTCGCAAGCCAGCGCCGGCTGTAGATCGGCTTGAGCGCCTCGTAGATGCGGTGCTGGTCGCTCGCCGCCTGCCAGATGTCGAGTGTCGACCAGTCGGCGGGCTGCGGGCGGGAGGGGGTGAAGAAGCGGTACTCCATGGAGACCTGGTTGCCGTCCACGATCTGGGTCGGCTCACGGCGGCTCGGGGTCGTGGAGACGTTGTATCCACCGGTGTAGAAGACGGTCGGCCGGGAGACGTCCTTGTGCAGCACGGTGATCCGCTGCTGGAACGTGCCCTGGGACGGGTGCCGGTGGTCCACCGGTTGGGTGTAGTTGAGGACGAAGAAGCGGTACCCGGGGTACGGCTTCTCCTCGATCAGGCTCATGCCCGGGATGGCGAGCAATCGGTCCTTGATGTCCGTGTCGGCCGTGGCGGCGGTGGCCGCCCCGGCAGTACTCAGCGCGCCGACGAGTATCACGAGCGCCAGCAGCCATCTGAGCGCCTTGCGCATGCACCCTCCCCTGTGAACGCGGATGTCCGCCGGAACCTAGCGGAGCAACTGGTCTCACACCAGGGGAGGTCGGGAAAACCCGTGAATTCGCGAAGAAGGACCCGGCCGCGTTCGGCGATCCGTCAGCACAGGATCCAGCCCGAACTGACCGACCCGGTCCCCACCGAACCGCGCAACCACACGCACCGGTGACCGGCGTGCACGGTCACGGGGCCGGCGTGATGGGTGTACCGGCCGACGTCGGCGGCGGGACGGAGACCGCGCGCCTGCACGCTGACCGACATCGGCTTGCGGCCGGACACCGTCTTCGGCACGGTCACCGCGCACACATAACCGTCGTGCCGGTAGACCCGCACCGAGCCGGTGGAGAACGGGAGCGTACGGACCTTCCGCCCGGAACAGGACTCGGCCGCCTGAGCGCTGCCCGGGCTCGCCACCGCGAGCAGACCGGAGGCCGTCAGCACGGCCATACCGAGCGCCAGGCGCCGCCGTATCGCACCACTGTCCACCGTTGTCCTCCCCGTGACCATCAACGTACTGATGTACGGACGCCTGACGTAGTCAGGATGGTTGCGTTCGGCGGGGACAGGGTGTGGACAGCGCGTCGGTGGCCGTGCTCGGCCGCCGGCTCCCGCTCACGCCGTGGAGCCGACGGACTCCTCCGGCTCAGGCTCTCCGACGAACGTGCGCCACAGCTCCGCGTACCGCCCGCCGCGCGCCAGCAGTTCGCCGTGGGTACCGTCCTCGGCGACCCGGCCGTGGTCCATCACCACCACCCGGTCCGCGCGGGCGGCCGTGGTCAGCCGGTGGGCGACCACGAGCGTCGTACGGCGGCCGGCGAGACGATCCGTCGCGCGGTTGACCTGCGCCTCCGTTGCCAGATCGAGCGCGGCGGTCGCCTCGTCGAGCAGCAGGACGTCCGGGTCGACCAGCTCCGCGCGGGCCAGGGCGATCAACTGCCGCTGCCCGGCCGACAGATTGCGTCCGCGCTCGGCCACCTCGTGCAGATAGCCGCCCTCCAGCGTGGCGATCATCTCGTGCGCGCCGACCGCCCTCGCCGCGGCCTCCACCTCGGCGTCGGTGGCGTCCGGGCGCCCGTAGGCGACGGCGTCCCGCACGGTCCCCTCGAAGAGGTACGCCTCCTGCGGGACAACACCGAGCCGGTGCCGGTACGAGGACAGGTCCAGCGACTGCAGATCGCTGCCGTCGACCAGCACCCGGCCGCGCGTGGGGTCGTAGAACCGGGCGACGAGCTTCACCAGGGTCGACTTGCCGGCTCCCGTCTCGCCGACGAAGGCGACGGTCTGCCCGGCGGGGATGGTCAGGTCGATCCCGCTGAGCGCCTCCTCGTCGTCGCCGTAGGCGAAGTCGACGCCCTCGAAGGCGATGTCGCCGCGCAGCGACCGCACCTCGACGGGCTCGGCGGCGGCCTTCGTCGTGGTCGGCTCCCGGAGCAGCTCCTGGATGCGGCCGAGGGAGACCGTGGCCTGCTGGTAGCCGTCGAAGACCTGGGACAGCTGCTGCACCGGCGCGAAGAACAGGTCGATGTAGAGGAGATACGCGACCAGGGCGCCCGTCGTCAGGGTCCCGGCGTCCACCCGGTGCGCGCCCACCATCAGCACGGCCGCCGCGGCCACCGAGGACAGCAGCTGCACGAAGGGGAAGTACACGGAGATCAGCCACTGGCCGCGGATACGCGCGCTGCGGTAGCTGTCGCTGCCCTCCGTGTAGTGCCGCGCGCCGTCCCGCTCGCGCCGGAAGGCCTGCAGGATCCGCAGCCCGGACACCGACTCCTGAAGATCGGCGTTGACCGCCGACACCCGCTCGCGGGCGAGTTCGTACGCCTTCACGCTCGCCCGGCGGAAGAAGACGGTGGCCACGATCAGCGGGGGCAGCGTGGCGAAGACGACGAGCGCGAGCTGCACGTCGAGCACGAGCAGCGCGACCATGATGCCGAAGAAGGTGACGACGGAGACACAGGCGGTGACCAGGCCCGTCTGCAGGAACGTCGACAGCGCGTCCACGTCGGTCGTCATCCGGGTCATGATCCGGCCCGTCAGCTCCCGCTCGTAGTAGTCGAGTCCGAGCCGCTGGAGCTGGGCGAAGATCTTCAGCCGGAGCGAATAGAGGACACGTTCACCGGTCCGTCCGGTCATCCGGGTCTCGCCGGACTGAGCCACCCATTGGACGAGGACGGCGACCAGCGCGAGCAGGGACGCGGTCCAGACCGCGCCGAGGGCCATCCGGGAGACGCCCTGGTCGATGCCGTGCCGGATCAGGATCGGCAGCAGCAGACCCGTGCCCGCGTCGACCGCGACGAGGGCGAGGCTGACCAGGAGGGGCATGCCGAAGCCGCGCAACAGCCGGGTGAGGCCGTACGAGTCCTCGGGCCGGACCGCCTGTGCCTCGTCGATGCCGGGGGTGTCGGTGGCCGGAGGAAGCTTCTCGACCTGGGCGAGGAGTTCGGGGGTCGCCGGGGACGCGGCCAGCGCGTGGTCCTTCGGTTCGCGGTCGCCGCTCCACAGGTGCGGGGTGACACCGCGCTCGGTGTCGAACTCGGGGTCCAGCTCCTCCCTTCCCCACTCGTGGATGGGCTCGAGCGGGGGGACCCCCAGGGTCGTGTCCTCCTGCGGGGCCGCGGGCAACGCATGGCCCGGGGAGACACCGCCGAGTTCGTCCGGGTCGGTCAGCAGCCGCCGGTAGAGGGCGGACCGCTCCTGGAGCTCCTCGTGCGTGCCGATATCGGCGAG
>NZ_JAYWVC010000139.1:0-21481 GCF_036281785.1 Streptomyces chiangmaiensis
GGCCTGTTCGCTGTCACCCGCGACGGGCCGCAGCTGGTCGCGGTCGATGCGGACCGTCGGCGAGCGCATGGGCGTCGCCCTTGTCGCTCTTGGCACCAGAGGTGCCGTACCGCTCCTTGAACCGCGCAGCCTGTCGCGGGTTGATCGCGTACACCTGACAGCCGGAAGCGGGCAGGGCCGACCCCGCACCCCCAGGCCACAAACACGATCCGTGCGCGCTGGGACGCGGAGCGAACGTGGTGGACCACAACACCCACAACTGTTCGGGGTGTTCGACTGAGCAAGGGTTCCGTCAACAGGACCCACTCCCGCTCAGTCCCTTAGAACGGCCAGCCCCGCAACTGGCCGGCGGCAGTGGCGCAAGTGTTGAAGGCGAGCCCTGGCCCACACCCGCAATCCTCATCCGGAGGGTACTGCCCCTCGCCGGTCAACCCAGTAGGATTGAAGCTTGTCCGGCTCGGGTCTCACGACTCGCACCCTCAGCTGATGCCCGTACCGCAGTCGGTACGGATGACCGTGCTCGCCGCCGCTGTCTCCTCCGCCTGGATGCCGTCGACTTCGACCGCGACCGAAAGCCGGTAGTTGTAAGTACCCACCCGTCCGCGTGGGCAAGGCACCGACACCGTTCCATGGGCCTGACGTTGCTCATGCGTCCACGGGGTGTAGCCGCGCTCGCCGTAACTGCGCCAGCCCGACCAGCTGTCCCGCTGGATCTCGTAGTGCTGCCGCATCCGTGCTTTGCGGCCCACGCAGCGAGTGCGGAATCCTCCGGAGTAGACACGAGCGCGCGGCTTGGCACCTCCGAGTACGATCTCGCCGTCCAGGGCGATCCGCGCGACCGTAGTCGTGCACCACCAGCCACGCACCTTGATGATCTTTACATAGTCGCATTCGGACTGGTTGCCAGGTGCGCGGAAGTCGGTGCTCCGGACCGTCCAGGGGTCTTTGGGTGCGGCGTCGACATCGCCGATCGTCACTCGTAGCGATCCGCCAGGCAGTACCTCGGTCCGCCAGGCGATTTTCGTCTGGAGGGGGCTGGGCAAAGGGGATGGGCTGGCACCAGCGGATACGCTCTGTGAGGCACACGGCCTTGCCGTCTGCTGCAGCCCGGTGTGATGTGGTGACTCCACATTGGACCGGCAGCTGACGGTGGTCAGGAGTGAGGCCACCGCTATGACAGCCAGGACGGATCGGTTCATTATGGATCCTTGGTCTGGGATCTTGGTGCGATCAACGGGGTCAATCTACTGGCGGAAGCGCTGGTGTCCTGCGCGGGCCAGTATCCTGCGCATGATCTGCACGGGGCATTCTTCAGCGTGACGCGGCGATCCCCGGTCCGCTCAACGCTCTTTCAGATCCTCGGATCTCCCGCAACCCCGGGGTGATCGTGTTCACCGGGTTCCTGCGAGGATGCCCCGGCCTTCAGGCCGGGGCATCCTCGCAGGAACCCGGTGACGGCGGACTCGACGGCCTGTCGACGCCGTGGGGGAGGGATGCCGGGATCGGGATACTCCGGACCCGTACTGTCCCCGTGGCGTGTGGCGAGGCACGCGGACACCGTGCTGTGCGTCCCCGGCATCGAGCACCGGGCCGATGCGGCCTCGTGGTCTTCCCGTTGAAGCCGACCGCACGCCGGCAGGCGGTCGTCCGGCGACTCGGACACGGTCGGGTCGGCCCGGTTCGTTCCCGCATGCGTGCCGCCCTGGCACGGGTGAGCCCCTCCCGCGTTCCTCAAGAAGGGGAAGGACCCCAGGTTCCAGAGCATTGTCGTCGCTGTCGACCCGGGCCCGGCTCGCGACTCCGCACGGCCGGCGAGTCGGCCCGATTGACCGGTGCCAAGGGACGCGGGACTTCGGCGACGTCGGTGAGCTCGGCGGGACCTGAGGCACACCGGCCGGACGTACCCGGCGCGCCGGCTCAGGCCGCGCCGTCCAGCGCGGTCAGCGCGTCGCGCAGCGCCGCCCGCGTGGTGATCCCGAGTTTCGGATACATCTTGTACAGGTGAGCGCCGACGGTCCGGTGCGAAAGGTAGAGCCGTTCCCCGATCTGTTTGTTGCTCAGGCCGGACGCCGCCAGGTGCGCGATCTCCTGCTCCTGCGGCGTCAGCAGGGACGGTGTGGTCTGGGGCCGGGTCGCCTGACCGGCCGCGCGCAGCTCTGTGCGGGCCCGCTCCGCCCATGGTGTGGCCCCCAGTCGCAAGAAGGCGTCCAAGGCGGCCTTCAGCGGTTCGCGGGCCGGATCCTTGGCGCCGGTACGCCGTAGCCGCTCACCGAGGGCCAGACGGATCCGTGCCGCCTCGAAGACCCAGCGGTCCGCGCCCGGCACCGACAGCGCGTGCTCGAAGTGCGCGACCGCCTCCTCGTCCGGAGCGCACAGGCCGGCTGCGCCTGAGACGAGCATCGCGTACCGGTCGGACAGCCGGGTGATTTCCAGCTCGCGCAGGGCCCGGACGTGTGCGGCGGCCTCCGTGTCGCGGCCGGTGCGCACGGCCGCCTCGACCAGGTCGTAGGCGCCCCACAGCGCGTGCGCCACGTACGGGGCCACAGTCCCGGCCGGGGTGAGGGCGGTCGCGCTGCGGTAGGCGGCCTCGTAGTCGCCGCCGCCGAGGCAGACCAGGGTCCGTGCCTGGTGGGCGAAGGCCGCGGCCGTGCCGACGCCGCGGCGCGTCGCCCAGCGCACCATCCGTTCGGCCAGGGCGTCCCCCGCTTCCGTTTCCCCTCGTGCCCCGTGCAGCAGCACCTGGTTGTACTGGAAATACCAGGCGAAGAAGGGATAACCGGTGTCGCACAACGCCGCTCCCTCGTCGGTCAGTTGCTGTGCTTCCTCCCATTCGCCGGTCAGGAAATCCTCCATGCACAGGTGCATCAGAGCCCCGAGGCGCCGGCGGACCTGTCCGCTGCCGTCACGGCCCTGACGGACCAACTCCCACAGCCGGTCGCGTAGTTCGCCGACCCGGTCGAGATAGACCGTCGCGTTCGCGCCGCGGACCAGCATCGTCGGATCAGGTGTTCGGCGCAGCACCTCACGGACCTCGTCGAGGCGGGGCAGGGCCGCGACGCCGGTGCGCGCCGGGTCGGGGAACGTCCGTGCGGCCAGTGCCAGCACCGGCGGCGGGGCCGGTTCCAGCCGGCTCACCGTCTCGACGAACGGCGCCCCCAGCTCCTCGCGACCGCTCCACCAGCAGACCAACTGCAAGGTGTGCAGCGCTTCGACAAGAGCCCGGTCGCCGACGTCGTACACCGGTCCTGCCGACTCGATCGCGCCGACCAGCAGCTGGTGCGCAGTGCCGAGGTCGGCTTCGGTGTTGACAAGGACGTACACCGCGGCGGCAGCCGCGTACAGGGCGGCGCCTCCGACGGGGTCGGCGTGCTGCGCCCGCCGCAGCAGTTGCGACGCGCCCGCGATGTCGCCGGTCGCCTCCGCGCTGAGGTAGGCCGCCTCGGCCAGCCGCCGGCTGCGGTCGCGGCCCGAAGGACTCAGATCGGCGGCCCGGGTCAGCGCGGTGACCGCGCCGGCTGCGTCCCCGCGCCGCAGCGCCGAGTGCCCGGCGTCCTGGAGCAGCTGGGCCACCTGTTCGTCCGGCTTGATCGCCGCCTCGGCCAGGTGCCAGGCCTGGCGCTCCGGCCGGTCGGCGAGTGCCTCGGCCAGCGCCAGGTGCGCGGCACGGCGCTCGGCCAGGGTGGAGGCCGCCACGACCGCCGAGCGGATCAGCGGGTGACGGAACGTCAGGCGCCGGGCGGCGGTGTCCATCCGGACCAGGCGCTCACGCTCAGCGGTGGCCAGGCCCGTCAGGATGGCGGTGTCCTGCCCGGCGGCGTGGTGCAGGACTGCGAGATCGCCGGTGCTGTCCAGCGCGGCCAGCAACAGCAGCCGGCGTGTGGCCTCGGTGAGGACGGTGACGCGCGTGACGAACAGGGCACGCAGACGTTCGCCCAGCGGCAGCACCGCCGGCAGTTCCTCCTGCGCGCTCTGCTGTGGTCCGGTGAGTTCTTCCGGCAGTTCCATCAGGGCCAGCGGATTGCCGTGAGCCTCGGCGACCACCCGTGCCCGGACCCGGGCGGCCAGTGTCGGGTGGCGGGTCGCGAGCAGCAGGTGCGCCGAGTCGTCGTCGAGCGGCGCCAGATCGATCTCGTACAGGCCGCTGCGGTCGAGCATGTTCTTGGCGCCGGTCCGGGAGGCTGCCAGGAAGCCGATCCGGCTGCCGGACAGACGGCGGGCGACGAGTGCGAGGACCACGGCGCTGGCCCGGTCCAGCCACGGCAGGTCGTCGACGATCAGCAGGAGCGGAGCCTTGGCCGCTGTCTGCCGCAACAGGGCCAGGGTGGCATTGACCAGGAGAAGCCGGTCCGGAGCAGGACCGGTGCCGAAGCCGAGTGCGACCAGGAGTGCTTGGCGGTACTCGGACGGTAGGTGCTCGACGTCGTCCAGCACCGGCATCAGGATCTGATGCAGCCCGGCGAACGAGATGTCCGCCTCGAACTCGACGCCGTCGGCGCGCAGTACCCGAGTGCCGGACGCCCTCACCACCTCGGTGACCGCGTCGAGCAGTGTGGTCTTGCCGACACCGGCCTCGCCGACCACGTGCAAGCCGCGGCCCCGGCCGGACTCGTCCTCGAAGAACGCGCACACCCGCTGCACGTCCTGGATACGGCCGACGATCTGCGACCGTCGGCTCCACGGTTCGCTCCCACTCATCGCACTCGCCTCGCTTTTGTTGTTCGGACCAGGGTGGGTTCTTCGCCGCTCATGAAGGGCAGGCCGGACGGTCGTGGACGAGCACGGCCATCCCGTCGCCCGGCAGGGCATTCGGGGACTGCCACAGGGCCACCCCGGTCGGTCGGCGGTCCCCTGTCCGGCCGTGGTCTTCAGGTGACATGGTGCCGCCGCCGTTCAGCAGCGCGGACCGTCCCGCCCACGTGGCTGCCGCTGCCCAAGACATCGGTGCGGACGCCGGGCTTGCCGGCGATGTGGCCCGGCGCCTGCGGCGACGGCGACCCTGTCCTTGAGCCGGCCCTGTCCGTCTGCTCCTCGGTTCTCGACGCTGGGCCGCGGCGGAGATCCGGACGTGAGGTGCTGCGCAAAGCACGTATGTTCATATGGCTCTCCAGGCAAGTAAACGGAAACCGGATCGTGTGTCGCGGCGACGGATCAGTCCAGCACGACCGCGCTCGTGCGGTGTGTGTTCGCGTCCTGGATGCAGCCACGCAGACGCATCACGTCGTGCGGGGGCAGGGCGGGGCTGACGACGCCGGCGAAGAGGCGGTCGCCCATCCGCTGGAGGCCGGCCTTGTCGTTTCGGGCGGCTGTGGAGCGGCGGCAGGTCTCCCAAAGGTCGTTGGCAGCGAGCTGAACGACGTGCGGGTTGCGCTCCCCCTGGATGGCGACTTCGAAGACCAAGGTCGTACTCGACGCGTCAGGCGTGCGCTCGGGGCGGGTCTGGGTCGCGTCCGCGAGCGCGGACCACAGCACCAGGGTGAGGGGCAGACTCGCTGCGGCCACCGTCACGGTGAGTGCTCTGCGTCCCGGGCGGGCGGGGGCTATGGCCGGGCGCTCCTCCAATGAGTCCGCTTCGTGGACCGGCGGTGCCGTCAGGGCCGTCAGGCGTGCGGCCAGGCGGCGTTCCGCGTCCGGCCCGGCGCTCGCGCCGGCGATCTTCTGGATGACCACCGCCAGTGCGGACAGGACGGCGCCCGCGACCATCAGCACGGGCACGAACACGAAGGTGCGTGGTGTGCCGTTCAGCGTATCCGGATCGGTGGAGGCGAGCCAGGCGAAGCGGTTTGGAGTGGGCGTCCGGGTCTGCTCCAGTCGGCTGCGCACATCCTCCGCGCGGGCCTCAAACTCCGCCAGCCGGTTCTCCAGCCGGGAGAAACGGGTGAGCAGCATGACGGTGGCGAGGAAGACCTCGACGATGACGAGCAGGACCGCGGAGATCAGGGCCCGCTGCCATTCCCATCTGGTCAGGTAGAGCACCGTGTAGTAGCCGGCATAGGCGGCGGACAGTGCGCCGGCGGTGTAACCGGCACGTCGGATGTTCCTCACGCCGCCGACTCCTTTCGTGCCGCAACGGGCAGAGACGCGGCCCGGGGGAGGTCGCGCACGGTCACCGCGCCCGTCTGGCCGTCGACGGCCAGGGGCGTGCCCGTGGGGAAGCGCTCGGTCGCTCCCGGTACGCCGACCGCGGTGGGAATGCGGTATTCGCGAGCGAGGAGAGCCAGGTGGGACAGGGGGCTGCCGGTCTCCGCCACGAGCCCGGCCAGGTCCGGGAGCAGGGGAGCCAGTGCGGGATCCAGGAAGCGGACCACCAGCACCGGGTGGTCGGGGCGCTCACCGTGGCCGTCCCAGGCGGTGCCGGTGCCGAAGCCGCCGCCCGACCCCTGCCCCGGCGTACGGGGACCGGGCTTGGGCTCGGCCACGGGAACGCCGGCCGCCAGACGGAACTCGGCCGGCAGCACACCGGCGTCTGTGCGCGGCATCCGCTCGGCGAAGTCGGCCGGAAGCCCCTCGCCCCGTGCCGCCCGCACGAGTTCCTCCCAGCGCAGCAACACCAGGCGCGACAAGCCGAGTTCGCAGGCGCCCACGCCGAGCCGGCGCGCCAGTTCCCGCACCATCTGGGCCTGCATCTCCTGCACCCAGCGGATGCGCAGTCGCAGCCCCTCACGCACCGGCAGCGCTCCCACACCGCGCGGCAGCGCGGTGCGCCCGATCGGCGCCGGCAGGGGTGCGCGGTCGGCCAGTGTGGGTGGCAGCAGAGCCAGCAGAACAGGGCGGCGTTCCACCAGTTCGCCTCTTGCAGCCCCCGGGCGCGGCCCTCGGCCAGCTCCGCAAGCGCCTCTCCCGCGGCCGTGGTGCCACGTCCCTTCTCGAGCAGCGCACCGGCGAGCGACTCCTGGGCGTGCAGCGCCGACAGCACCGTGCGGCCCCAGCCGACCGCGTCCAGCACCTGCCCGCTGAGCATCTCCGAAGGCGGCGGGAAGTCGGCCAGAGCGCGATCCACATCCGCCATCAGGTCGAGGGCCAGCAGCGGCAGAGCCGTGCGCAGCCTGCCCACGCGCCATGCCGCCGCGGCGCGGCGTGCCCCCGGCGCGGGATTGAGGCGCTCGAGGAACGGATGGCGGGAGGGCGCCGCACCCACCAGACGCAGATCGGCCACGGCACGACCCTGCACGGTGGTCACCACGGGCACCTTGCGCAGTCGGCGTCGGGATGCCGCTCCGGCGATGTCAGGGGCCACGGTCAGCCCGTGGGACATCGGCGTCACCCACAGATCCTCCTCCAGCGGCTGGAGAACGAAAGGGAGGGTTTCGGCGACCGGGCCGGGGCCCATCAGCCGTGCGCCGCGCGGCGGGCGCGCGGCCATGGCCGTGATGGGCCGGGCCTGGAAAAGCCACAGTCGCTCCTCGGCGTCGAAGCCGAACTCCACGTCCTGCGGGCTGCCGAAGACCTGCTCGGTCTTCTTGGCCAGCGCCACCAGACGTGCGGTGTGCCGGTGCGGGAGCAGCCGGTCCTCGCGGGCTTCGGCTGGTTCGGCCCGCACGAGCCGGCCACGCCTGGTCAGCTGGTAGCGCACTCCTTGAGTGCTGCCGTCGACCAGCTGGTCAGGGCCGCCGCGTACCGCGCTGACCAGGATGCGGTCGGTACGCCCCTCGACCGGGTCGGCGCCGAACATCACGCCTCCTACGGCCGATGTGAGCATCGGCTGCACCAGCACGGCCATTCCGTCGCCCGGCAGGGTGCTCGGGGACTGCCGCAGGGGCCGCACCTGCCGGGCGGAATCGAGCACGGTGCGCACCGCCGTGGTGAACTCCTTCCAGCCCCGCGCGTCCAGCACCGACTCGAAGCGCCCCGCCATCGACGAGTACTCGGTGTCTTCGTACACGGAGGAGGAGCGCACGACGACCGCACGCGCGGAGCCGTGTGCGCCGGCCAGTGCCTGCCAGGCGCGGCGCATCGCTTTCTGCCCGGCGGGGGCCTTGGGCGCGCGCTGTGCGGGCACTAGTACGAAGCCGGGCAGCACGGGCAGCCCCGCCACCGCGGCGCGGGCCAGGTGCGCGGCCTTGGCGCCGGTGAGGTTCGGGTCCTGGGCCTCAGGGGCGTCCAGCGGTATGACCGCCAGCTCGAGACCGTCGATTGACATGGCTCACTACTCCTGTGAATGCGTGAAAGTGTGTACCGGCTCTTGGCCCGACTACCTCTTCCGGCAAGCCGTTGCCGACTGGGCCAAGCAGTACTCCAAAGCCACCGGGATCGACCTCAGCGACTTGGCCGAGCTCAAACGGAAACGCCCTCGGTATCCCGAGGCCCCGGAACCGCAGGGCCCCTGAAGCCGGTGCTCTTCCTGCCCGGACAGAGCGTTCTGACAGGAAGGGAGCGCCATGGCGCACGAATTCGGTCGCCGTCCCAGGCATCACGGGTCTGGACACCGGCAGGGACACCAGTCGCGGATCACGCGGGCCAATCGGCTCAAGCGCATCGGGCGGGCGGTGCTCGCCGCGTCCGTCGCCGCGGGCGTCCGTGCCCGCCCCCGCGCCGGCGCCGCTTTCGGCCGTAGCGCCCAATACCTTGACCGTGCGGTACGCGGCCGACCGGGCTGACATCAGCGCAAGCGCGCGCATGGCGCAAGGCGGCGGGGAGGTGGCCTGGGCGGCGCAGCTACGGGCGATGGCGGCACCCGGGCGCCGAAGGGCACCCGGTTCTCTCCAGCCTTGGAACGCATGGGGGCGTGTTCGACGCGCCCGGCCGGTGCTGGCGCGGATGCCGACGATCGTCATGGGCCTGGCCAACCCGCGCCGGACCGCAGGTGTGAGAGGCTCGCCGACTGCTGAACCCGTGCTCTGCCGTGATAGGCGCATTGCGTCGTCGCACCGGGGATCGTGCAGGGCAGCCGCCGCGGTCTTCCGCCGTACGCGTTGCTGTCGCCGGATGCGCCGGGACCTGACCCGGTCGGCTGTCACCGTGACGGCCAGCCCAATGACATGAGCTTTGCCTTGTCGATGATGCCGGTGGCGAGTGCTTCGCTCAGTTCCCGCAGGGCGGTTTGCTGTTCTCGGGTGAGACGGTCGAACAGGAGTGACCGAACCTGTTCGACGTGATTGCGTGCGGCTTGCCGGACTTTCTCCATGCCCTCGTCGGTAAGTTCCGCCAGCTGGCCGCGGGGGGCTGAGGGGGACGGCACCCGGCGGACCCAGCCGTCGCGCGCCAGGCGGTCGATTGCGTGGCTCAGCCTGCTGCGGTCGAAGACACACGCGGCCGCGAGGTCGGCCATCCGCATCGAGCGCCCGGGCGCTTCCGAGAGCCGGGTGAGGATCTCGTAGTAGGCGAAGGAGAGATCCGTGTCCTGTTTCAGGTCTTGCTCCAGCCGGTCGAACAGCAGCCGGCTGGCCATCAGGAAGCTGCGCCACGTCCGTTGTTCCTCGTCGTCCAGCCACCGGGGCTCCGTCGTCATGACCGACCTCTCATGAGCTAGTTGAAATTTCAGCGCCCAAGGCTATCGTAGAGGTTGGCGCTGAAATTTCAACTACTTCGGACGCTGCTGGAGAAGGGTGTCTGTCATGGGACGGAACTGGTTTGTTACGGGAGCGGCGTCCGGGCTGGGGCGTGAGATTGCGTGGGCGGCGCTGGGTGGGGGCGGCACGGTTGTGCTGGCGGACCGGCGTACCGAGGGGGCGAAGGAGCTTGTCGCGGCGTACCCGGACCGGCCCGTTGCGCGGGAGTTGGATGTGACTGACCAGGCGCAGACTGACTCGGTCGCATTGCCGACTACGAGGGCACGGTGGGCGAGCTGCGTGCCCATGTGGAGGAGGGCACGGTGGGCGAGCTGCGTGCCCATGTGGAGGAGGTCACGGGCAGCCGGCCGGGTGACCCCGTGAAGATCGCCTCCGCGATCCTGGCCGCTCTGGCCGCAGACAACACGCCGGTGCGGCTGGCGCTGGGCAACGCGGCCCGGGACCGCCTCGACGACGCGGCCGAGCAGACACACAAGGACCGGATCGCCTGGGAGTCGGTGAGCCGGGGCACCGACTTCGGCGACTGAGACGGCCGACGACCGCGACGGTCAATTAATCCCGAACAGATGTACGAGGCGGGGAAGGAGCTCCGAATGGGACGAGTACAGGGAAAGACGGCAGTGGTCACGGGCGGTGCGATGGGCATGGGGGGCGCCACAGTCCGGCGGCTTGCCGCCGAGGGCGCCCATGTGGTCATCGCGGATGTGAACATCGAGGCGGCGCAGGCTCTGGCCGCGTCCCTCGGGCCGGCCGTCGCCGTCGAGAAACTCGATGTGCGGTCGGCGCAGGAGTGGGCCGGCGTCGTCCAGCGGACGGAAGAGCGCTTCGGCTCTGTGAACATCCTGGTCAACAACGCGGGTATCGCCGATCCCGCTCCCCTCGAGCAGTGGGACACCGCACGGCTGCAGCGCACTCTGGACGTGAACCTGATCGGTGTCTTCAACGGCATTCAGGCCGTCGTCCCGGCGATGAAGCGAGCCGGCGGCGGTTCGATCGTCAACATCGGCTCGATCGGTGCCCTGCAGGGAGTACCGAGGATGACCGGATACGTCGTCTCCAAATGGGGAGTTCGCGGGCTGACCAAGACTGCTGCTCTGGAACTGGGCGCGTACGGGATCCGGGTGAACGCGGTACACCCCGGGCAGATCAGGACCCCCATGACCGACGGTGTCGCTTTCGATACCAGCGGTGTCGCCCTCGGGCGTGTCGGCCAGCCGGACGACATCGCCCGCATCGTCCTCTTCTTCGCCAGCGACGACTCGCGCTTCGTCACCGGCAGCGAAGTGGCCGGCGACGGCGGTCAGATCGCCGGCCAGGCCGACTACCAAGGTCTGCCGCAGTAACGAATCGGCAGCACCCGCAGCGACGCCGACTGCCCAGGCTCACTTCTTGAGCGGCCGACGCTCGCTGCGCACGGCCCAGCGCCTCGTGCTGATCACACAAGCCAGACAGAAATATCGCATATCAGCGCGGGCATCTGGGCCTCGGCAAGGCCAGCACCCCAAGCGATTGGAGACAACCATCGTGACCATCACCCCCGTCAAGCTCGCTGTCATCTACTACTCCTCGACCGGCTTCTCCGCCGAGATCGCCAAGGAAATCCGTGAAGCGGCGCAGAAGGCAGGCGCCGAGGTGCGCCTGCTTAAGACTGCCGAGCTGGCTCCCGAAGCAGCCATCGCCTCCAACGAGGCGTGGGCCGCCCACGCGGCCGCCGGCGCCGGGATCCCCGAAGCCACGCCGGCTGACGTCGAGTGGGCCGACGCGATCATCTTCGGCACGCCCACCCGCTTCGGCAATATCTCTTCCCAGCTCAAGCAGTTCATCGACACCCTCGGTGGCCTGTGGTTCCAGGGCAAACTGGCGAACAAGGTCTACAGCGGCTTCGTCACCACCGCGACCGCGCACGGTGGCCAGGAGTCCACGCTCCTTGCCCTGTACAACTCGATCCACCACTTCGGCGGGCTGATCGTGTCCCCCGGCTATACGGACCCTGTGAAGTTCGTGGACGGCAATCCTTACGGCACCTCCCACATCGACGGACAAGGCAGCAATCCGGTTGGGGACCAGACCCGCAATGCCGCGCGCCACCAGGCGGACCGGGTGGTCAAGATCGCAGCCGCGTTGAAGGCGGGCCTCGCCTAGCTTGCGTCTCAGCTCTGACCGAGAGCCTCGGCACTCACAACCGCAGGTCGTATGGGTTCCCCAACGCGAGCAGTCCCAGCGGCCCCAGGTTTCGTGACACGGACGACGCTCAGCCGAGGCTCGCGGGTGTTCCGAAACCCAAGGGGCCGACGTCGGCCTATATGCCGGTCACGAACCACCGCTTGGCCGATCCGCGTAGATATAGATGTCGTCCCCGTCCAACGGGACGCGCGTACTGCTTGAGCGCTGCGCCGTCGGGGCGGGTGAGCTGCGCTTCTTCGACCGGTAGGACTTCGTGTCCATCCATGCGGCAGCGGTGGAGCCGGTCATCCTGCCGGTTCCCGCCGAGCATCACGATCTCCTCCCCGTACACGGCCATTCCTCGGGGAGCGACCACAGGCGACGTCCGGATGCAGGTCTGCGCGTTCGTGCGGACCTCCAGCAGCGGGAAGGTCGGGTAGTAGCTGGCCCAGGCCACACCGTCGTCGACGTTGAAGGCATAGACCGTGTCGATGTATTCGATGCCCTCGGGAGCCGAGTACCGCCATTCCTGGCGGCCTCCACTGTCCCAGCGCACCAGGCCGGCGGCGCTGATGGGGTCGGCATAGACGCCTTCGTCGAAGTAGGCGCTCCAGACATGGTTCTGTCGGTCCGCCATCATGAACTCGACGGCATCCCCCATCTGGAAGGCGTGTCTGCGTCGGCCGTCTCGGCCGTATATCTGGGCGTTGCGCTCTCCTCGGGTTCCACGTCCCTGCACAAGGAGGAACCGCCCGTTGGGCAGCGCGTCCACGTGTCTGACCCACACGCTGACGTCGTGCAGGGTCTGTTCGTGTATGGTGCCGCGGTCGTCGGTGACGAGAAGCGCGTCATAGGGGTAGGTGCGGGGTCTGGGATACGGGCTTCCGTACGGTTGCGGTTTGAGTTCCGCATCGGGACAGATCAGCCAGTGGGCCCTGCCCCAGGCATCCACAGTGGTTGCTAGAACCCTCCGGTGGTCGTACTGCCGAGGCAACAGTGCGTGGGGACGCAGTGCCACCTTCCTCAAAGGATCACCTCACGGGCGAAACGAACATGGCGCACCCATGTTCGCAGACGCCCGGATCCATCATGTGCCGCCACCAGTTTCACCGTCTGCGGAGGTTAAAACGCAAGCCAGGGTCTGTCGGGAATGTGGCCGTGAACTGGCCATCCCCAAAAGCAGCCGTCCGCGAGCGGGTGCCGGCAAGCCGCAGCGCTCCCTCCGGCGACGCATCGACGGCGGGGCGGTCGGCCACGACCGTCAGGTCGTCATCACGGCATCGCAGTCGGGGCAGACCGCGGACGCGTACTCTGCGGGGTACCAAGGCGACCCAGGGTGCTCGGATGGCTTCCGGCGGGCCGTCTCCATGGCGAAGGTGTCCTTGCCGCACAGAGTCCGCGGTCCCGTCGCGGTGGGCGTCCCCGGGGCGGTGGGCGCCGCATGCACCCGGCGGACGGTCCGTGCCCCACCAGGCGCCCCGCCCGGACGGGTGCGCGTGCCCACCGGCTTGTCGAGCTCGTACACGACGACGATCGCGCCCATGTCTCTACGGTAGACGGCCCCACGGCCGGTTGGCGGTGGGCCATCGTGCTCCGTCTGGGTTGAGCGTGGCGGTAACGGCGCTGCAGTGAGTCTTCCCCCAGGGGTGCGAGCACCGGCTCGGCCGGTGGAAGAACCGGTGGGCCCACCGCCACCGGCGCCGGCTCCGACAGAGCCGGCGCCGGGAAGAAACCCCCCATCACCAGCCCCGGGCAGGCGATGCTGGGCCGCCGTAGCGGCGCGGTGCGGCGCGGGCCGGCCGTGACTGCTCTACGAGGACAACGCCGAAGGACGCATCCGTCTGCCCTACGGGCAACGCGATGCGATGTGTCTGAAAGAGCCGGGGGCAGGCGGACGGGCACCTGGGCGCACCCGATGCCGGGGGCCGCCGTGTGCTCGGCCAGGTGGCGGTCAGGAACGCCAGGTCCACTCGTGCGGGTCAGATGTGGTCGACGAGCTCTGCCCTGCCCTGCCGGCGGGCGCAGTGCGCACAGCAGAAGAACTGCCCGTCGGCCTGGAGGCCGTGACCCAGGATGCGGCACTGGCAGTTGTTGCAGATCGGCGCCATCTTCTGGGCGGCGCACTCGAGGCTGTCGAAGGTGTGGACCGCTCCCTTGGCGTGCACTTCGAATGACATCTCGTAGTCGTTGCCGCAGACCTCACACACGGCCATGGACGCTCAACTCCTCACGGCTTCCCGGACAGGACCGCTACCGGTACCCGCAACCGCCAGCGTGCCTCGACGGTAATGAAGAGACGCCATTGTTCTCGGGCGGCGCCTTGGCCTGCAGCCCGAGCGGCATACAAGAATCACCCGGCCGGGCGCGGCGGTACGCGGCAGCCGCGCCTGTCGGGGGAGCGTGGAGGCAAGGGACGGGGGCTTGCGCAGGTGCGAGGTCAAAGATCGGGGAGGCCGCCCAGGGCGATGACGGTGTACGCGCGGAGCTGGCGCACCATCTGCGAGGCGAGGAACCAAGGCCGGGATGCCCGTAGGGGAGCGCCTCGGTGGTGGCGGGCAGCGCCTGCAGTCCGTCGTCCCCGTACCGATAACGGGTGTCGATCCTTCTCGTAGCCGAGGTGATCGGTGATCTCGCCTCCAGGGCCGGCTCCAGCACCCGCTTGGTCAGCATCTGCAACAGCCTGCCCTCGCCAGTCGGTTGCAGGCCTTCACATCCACCAGCCGGGCACCGGACAGCGGATGCTTCGACCAGAGTCCGACGGTGCCCCGGACGACGTGGTACGGGTAGCTCGGGGCGAGGGCCTGCGCGTACACCGCCAGCGCCGGGGGCGTCAGCTCCTCCAACGCGATGAGGTCGGGCTCGGCGCCAGCCAGGGCGCGTGCTGTGCCCGCCGGGTCGGTGTTCTTGTCGCTGACGTTGTGCTGCACCACGACCAGGTCGTGCGGGCCAGGCTCCGCCCCGGGCAGGAGCAGCCTGCCGAAGAGATGCGTCCAGACCACCACCGGCAGCAGCAGCGCCACCAGCGCGGTTGCTGAACGGCGCAGCAGGGCCAGGACGAGCAGCACCACGATCACCAGGCCGAGCCACGGAAGGAACGCTTCCAGCAGACTCCCCAGGTGGCCAACGGAGTTGGGCACCGCCTGGTGGAAGGCCATAAGCCCGGCGGTCAGCACGGCGAAGACGGCGTGCACCCGCCCCCGTGTCCAGGCCGACCGACACCGTGGACCCGGTTTCGTGCTCCAGCCCGCAGCCCACGGCCCCGTTCGGCGTCGTGTCCATCTGACCGCCGCTGTCTTGCCCTCCACCATGGCTTCCTACCTGCTTGACCTTGCCACCTAGGACGGCTCACCAGCTACATCAGTTTCGGCAGAGCCATTCCCGACGCGCCGGCACCACTTTGGCGGCGGCGCGTGCCAGCCGATGCTGACCCGGCGCGGGCTTCTGTGCAACTCAGCAGATCGGAACGGCGCCCCTGCCGGTGACAACACCCGTGCTCCCTGCGCTCCGCGAGGACCTCGGCACTGGCCGTTCGCCCCTGGACTGGGCGAGGGCCGGACCCTGCCTGGAGACGATGGCAGTGCTGCTGTGTGATGCGAGCACCATTTCGCCGGTCATGCACGCAGTCTTGCCCACGACATCGGCAGGAGTTGATCCGCAGGGTGCATGGGTCAAAACTCAAGCTAGCCGGACCATGCAGCGATAGGCAGTGCCAGGCCGACTGCCGCCGCAGCGGCAGCGTAAGCCCTGGCTGCGTTTGTTACTCGGCCTGCGGTTCGTCCTGGGCGCGTGCGGCCGTCTGCGCGGCCTCGCTGGGAGCGGTGTAGTAGACAGAGCTTCCCTGCTTGGTGCGCTGAGCCTGGTTCTTGGCCACCAGGTTTTCGAGGGTGGTGCGTACGACGGTGGTTTTGATGCCGCGCTCGGGGTGGGCCGTGTCGAGTGCACTGGCGACTTCCGCCGCCGAGTGCGGTTCGCTCTGCTCGGTGAGGTGCCGGCGGACGAGCTCGACCAGCGTGGGCTGGGATGCCTTCGCGTCAGCAGCCTTGCTTGCAGGCTTCTTGGGGGCAGACTTCTTAGTTGCCGTGCTGCTCTGGGCGTTGGCGGCCTTCTTCGCCCGCGTCCGCTTGCCGGTGCTGGGCTCGGTCGAAGCCTTCTCGCGGGGAGCGGGCACCGTGGTGCTCTCGGGGGCGGCCGCGGGCTGAACGGGTGTCGCTGCAATACCCAGCGCCTGCTGCACGTTGACCAGCACAGAGTGATCGTTCTGCAGAGATACCAGCTGTTCCTGCAGTGCGGTGATGTCTGCGCTGATGCGTTCCTGCTCCTTGACGTTGCGCTCGAGGTCGCCGGTCACCTGGGCGGCATACTGCGACGAAAGTCCCGTGCTCGCCGTTGTGCTCTCTGACATGGTGTAGCCCCTTCTTCCAATTTCCTGGCGGATGTGCCAGGTCTCTCAGCGCAGGCATGGAGAGTCATGCGCCTGTGGTCTCGGGCTGCGGCCTGAACAGCAGCAGCGGTAATCGCCGCGAACAGCCCGTCCACAGATAGTACGGATGGGTGGAGTCTGATGTTTTACCCGAGTGATGTCTTTTGCTCAAGCTGAGCTTCATGGCCGGAGCATGCGCAGCTGTATGGGGCGTACCGCAGAGCGGATGGGTGCGTACTCGTTGGGGAGTTGCCACAGGGCTTCATCGGTATCTCGGCGATGGTGCCAGCCGGCCAGGCGGAGGTCGGACACTTGCACCGACGGGCCTGCAGGAGGACGGGAACAAGGGCCGGGTACTGGTGGTTGTAGGAGGCGTGGTCGTGAAGGGGACAGTGTCCCCGGGCCTCACCTATTGCCCATGAGGACGATCGTTCGGCTGAAGCCTCATGGAGCCTTTCGCCGCGTAGGCGACCGCCCTTCACGACCACACTTCGCTCATCAGCCCCGACCGGTGCCCGCGCCGGCCGGGGCTGTTCTCGTCACCGCAGGCGCGTCACCGGCTGGAGGCCGGCCACGTTGCCCAGGCACGGACGCCCACGACGACCTGACCTCGACCTTGACGAGATCGACTTCGCTCCGGTCGAGCACACAACCAAGCGCCTGGCCCTGCTCTCCCACACGCAGGCGCATGATCTGCTGCGCCTGCTGGTGGCAGTCGCCCAGGCCGGCGGGCTGATGTCCGCCGAGGCGGCCAGGCCGGCGCGGGAGATCGCCGCCCGCATCCCCTCGGAGAACAGACCGCATTGCCCGGATGAACCTGGACATGGGGCCGCACCCGAGGTTCGAGTGCGGCCCTGACGCGTTCCGATGCCTCAACCTTTCCCCGCCACTTTCAGGAAGGAATAAAGTACCCATGCCGCCACTGCGCGGCACCACCGTGGCGGGATGAGAATCCCGAGTTGTGCGGATTGCTGTGGGACGTGAGGTTCACCCCTTTGAGGGGCTTGTCGGACGTGTCATGGGATCTGCACGCTGAAGGTGTGGCGTCCGGGCAGACGTCGGTTCGGCTTGGTTGCGAGTGTGCCCGGAAAAAAGTATGACGGTGGGGCTTGAGGGATCGTTGGCTGCTGCTTCGAGCGCGGTGCACCCAGCATCTCTGGTGCCGGGTGGTGGGGAACACCTCGGCAAGTGCCTTCCACAGGCCCATCGCGCCGTCGCCGACCACCAGCTCGGGGTCGCGCATGCCGCGACGACGGCAGTCGCGCAGCAGGTCGGCCCACGACTCAGTGGACTCCCTCAGCCCCTCAGCCAGCGCGATCAGCTCCTTGGTGCCGTCCAACCGGACACCGAGCAGGACGAGGACACACGAGTGGACCTGCCCGAGCCGCACCTTGGGATGCACCCCGTCCGCCCACACGTAGAGGAAGTCGCGGTCAGAAAGGTCCCGCTCGCACAAAGCGGCGTGGTCGTCCTGCCACTGCCTGGTCAGCCGGGTCACGGTCGCCGGCGAGAGCCCGGCCGCGACGGGCGGAGCCGGTCGGAGTGCCTGAAACCCTGCCAGATGGAGTCGATCACGGCGGCCGTGACGTCGAGACCGGTGAGGTCCATCAGTTCGAAGGGGCCCATCCGCAGGCCGAGTACATCCCGGGCGATGCGGTCGATGCCCACCACGTCGGTGACGGACTCCTCGAGCAGCGCGAAGGCTTCGGTGACCAGGCCGCGGCCGGCGTGGTTGATGAGGAAGCCGGGGTTGTCCTCGACGATGACCGCCGCGTGCCCGGTTTCTCGGACCAGCGCGGCGAGAGTGGGGGGAAGTTCTTGATCTTTCGGTTCGGTGGTCATGCGGCTGCTGTGGTTGACCAGCCGCAGCAAGATCCTCCCGACTCCGTGGTCGCGGCTTGGTCGGTCGCAGTACGGTCGTCGCATGGACGAGCACCCGGTCGTGGTCGTCGTCGGCTATCCCGGCGCAGAGCTGCTCGACATCGCCTGCCTGACCACGGCGTTCGACTATGCGAACCGGGCTGGGGCCACGCCGGCCTACCGGGTGCGTGTGGTGACACCGGCAGGCGGGCCGATCGGCTGCCAGTCCGGACTGACACTGCAGGCGCAAGGCGCCCTGGAGCGGCTTCGTGGACCGCTGGACACGGTCGTCGTGTCAGGCGGCGAGGGGCACGAGGCGGCCGCTGCGAACAGCGGACTGGTCGCGCATGTCCGCCGGCTGGCGCATGTGGCCCGACGTGTCGTGTCGGTGTGCACCGGCGCCTCGGTGCTCGCCGCGACCGGACTGCTCGACGGTCGTCGCGCCACCACGCACTGGCTGTTCGCCGACCTGCTTGCCGCCACCTATCCCGCGGTCCGCGTGGACCCGGCGCCCATTTACATCCGCGACGGCCGCGTGACAACGGCGGCCGGGGTCAGCAGCGCGCTGGACCTGGCGTTGGCGTTCATCGAGGAGGACCACGGCGGCGAGCTGGCCCGCCAAGTGGCACGTGGCCTGGTCACGTACCTCCAACGACCGGGAAACCAGGCGCAGATGAGTATGTTTGTCGCCGCTCCGGCCCCAGCCAACGACCTGATACGCGAGGTGGCGGCGATGATACGCAACGCGCCGGACGCCGACCTGCGGATCACCGCGCTCGCCACTCGCGCCGGCGTGAGCGAACGCCACCTCACCCGTCTCTTCCTCGCCCACACGGGGCAGACCCCGGCCCGCTATGTACGTCTCGCGCGGACCGAAGCCGCCGCGCGGCTCCTCGTGTCAAGCCGGCTGTCCCTGGCTCGGATCGCCGCCCGCTGCGGCTTCACGTCCGCCGAGACGCTGCGCCAGGCTTTCGTGGCCCGGTACGGCGTCACGCCGTCGCACTATCGGGCCACCCAATTGAGCAGGCCGGTCGGTCAGGCCACCGCCGCCACAACGGCGCCGAACCCCAACGGCACGTCCAGCAGCATGCAGAACTCGGCCAACGACTTGGGCACCACCTCATTGCGCAGGTAGTGGAGCAGATCCCAAGCGGCGTGCGCCACCAGCACCAGCCCGGCCAGCGCCAGTCCGAGCCGTGGCGCAAGGAAGAGCGCGGCCACCGCTAGGCAGCCGTACCCGAGCAGGGCGACGGTCTGCGCGGTGAGGGCAGGGCGGGCCACGCGTGTGACCAGGCCGACGACGACGAGCGTCAGGGCCGCGACCCCGACACCGCCCCACCACACCAGGCCGGCCAGCTCGCTGACGACGACCACTGCGGAGCCGCCGGCGACCCCGGCCCAGGCGATCCACGGCCGGTTCAACGCCGCCGCGCCGAGGTAGCAGAGCGTGGCCACGCACAGCACGATCGCCACCGATTCCCGCTCAACGCCGGTGGCGAGCTGGAGGACCGCGGCCGCCAGCCCGAGCGCACTCGGCCAGCGGTACAGGACAGCGTGTCGGCCGCGTGCTTCAGCAGTCGCGGCCACGGGTTTCGCAGTTGTCATGCCGACGACCGTGCCCGCCGCGCGGCCGCCGCGTCGAGTCCACACCGATCGGCGGTCCGGAATCCTGGGATAGCTGTCAGCCAGACCCGTACGCGGCGCCCAGCCGCACGGACACAGCAGATGTGGTTCTTGATCCGAAGTCTTGAGCGCAGACCCCCTGCTTTAGCTGGGGGTTAGTTCATCATGCTGGTCTCGTCACGTCGTCGCGGCGGCGGTGACGTTGTTCCAGGGACGGTGTGCCTCGGCCGCCCGGTGCTGGTGTTCGCGTCGCCACGCGAACCAGTGCAGCAGTTGAAGGTGCCGGCGGAGGTGGTTACGCGGTGATCCGTCTTGACGGCCACGGTGTAGTCGAAGCTCAGGCGGCGGGCGGCCAGGCGCAGTTCGCTTCCGCCGTACACCTCGTCGGCGGCCATCCAGCGGGCGTGGATGCCCAGGGCGCGGGCGCGCTCGAGCTCGAGCATGTCGGCGGTCAGTTGCGGCTTGGTGGCGAACTCCCGTTCGTCGGGGACGTGGGTGAGCAGGCGCCGCTCTTCGTCGGCGGCCCAGGCCGCGGGCAGGTACAGTTCCCGGTCGATCACCGCGTGGCCGTGCCGAAAGGCATAGGTGAGGTGGACGGCGACCTGGCACAGGCCCACCCCGCCCAGGGCCCCGGAGTACTGTCGGGCCGCTCCGACGGCGTCGGTGGAGGACTTCTCGTCACCCGTCTCATCCACCACCAGCACGGCCTGGTCATCGGCGAGTTCGCTCGTGATCCACGCGGCGAGGCGGCCGCGGGCCGGATCGTGGTCCACGCGGGGCGGGCGAGGAAGTGCTGCAGGCGGTGCGGACCGGAGTGGCCCAAGGCCTCGGCAAGCGTCCAGCAGTTGCGGGTGTCCAGCTCCATCAGCATCGCCTCGCACATCTCCCGTGCCAACAGGCGGGGTTCACGCCGGGTGAAGCAGTTCGCCACCGCGGCCATCGCCGCTCCTGTGACATCCATCCACTCACGCTCGGCTATCGTGGCCTCGGCGGCCACCTGGTCCTTGACCGTCGTCACAAACGTTCATGATCACGGTGGCCGTTCCTCTGCCCGCAGCTAGCCGGCAACCGCCCGACCAGCACGGACAGGCTGATGATCAAGAACTACAGCTGCCGTGACTGTGCGGAGGGGAAGCGGGGTGTGCGCTTCTCGCGCAACGCGGTGCAGCCCTCGACGACGTCCGGTCCGAGGAAGGTGAGCATTTCGTAGGCGGCGGACTGGTCGAAGGTCGGTCCGGCGCTGCGCAGCCAGTTGTTCAGGGCCCGCTTCGTCAGCCGGACAGCGGGCTGAGAGCCGGTGGCCAGGATGTCGGCCACCCTGAGTGCTTCGTCGAGGACCTGGTCGCGGGGCAGGGCCTTGGCAACCATGCCGATGCGTTCGGCCTCGGTCCCGGTGAGCATCTCGCCCGTGAGGAGGTAGTAGCGCGCCTTGGCCATGCCGGCCAGCAGCGGCCAGATGATGGCGGCATGGTCGCCGGCGGCCACGCCGAGCTTGACGTGCCCGTCGCCGATCCTGGCGTCCTCTGCCGCGATGGCGACATCGGCCAGGAGCGCCGCGACAGTGCCCGCGCCCACGGCGACCCCGTTGATCGCCGACACGATCGGCTTCTCGCAGTTGATGATGTTGTACACCAGGTCGCTCATCTCGCTGAGCATGTGCGAGACGCGGTCGTAGTCGCCGGCCATGCGCTCGACCATGGCGAGGTCCCCGCCGGCCGAGAAGGCCTTGCCCGCTCCGGTGATGACGGCGACGCGCGTCCCGGGATCGGCGGAGACATCCCGCCAGACCCGGGCGAGTTCGCTGTGCATCTCCTCGTCGGCCGCGTTGTACTTCTCGGGCCGGTCGAGCGTGATGAGCAGAACCCCGTTGTCACGCCGGGAGAACGTCAGCCGCTGGTAGCCATCGAAG
>NZ_JAYWVC010000014.1:0-86978 GCF_036281785.1 Streptomyces chiangmaiensis
CCGATGATAACGCCCACTCAGAGGCTCTAACGCTGACCCAGCCCTGAGCAGTTCGCGACCCTTCTGTTCGCCCTGGACGGACTGCGGCGATCTCGCGGGAGCCCGTCGACTCACTGCGGAGAGCCATCGGATGTTCTCGGGTGCCGACGGAAGTCATCTGATGACTCTGGCTCTTGCTGCCCTTGCTTCCAGGGAAGTTCCCATGTCAACATGCGGAGTCATCGTACGTGTCCGGGTGCTGTCCTCTGGCCGTTCCGGCCCGGTAGATGTGGAGTCAAGTGAGCGAGACCGAGGTCACCACCGCGCCGCACCCCCTGCTGCTGGCCGACGGCGCGCCTGCCGCGCAGGCGTGGTCGCTGGACCCCACCCTGAAGCACCTGAATCACGGTTCGTTCGGTGCGGTGCCCCTCGTGGCGCAGCGGCGCCAGGAGGCGCTGCGCCAGGAGATGGAACGCTCGCCCGTGGTGTGGTTCCCGGCACTGCCTCAGCGGATCGCCGCCACTCGGGTCGAGCTCGCCGCCCGGCTCGAGGTCGCCGCCGACGACCTCGCGCTGGTGCCGAACGCGAGTGCCGGCGCGAGCGTCGTGTACTCCGGACTGACCCGGCGCCGCGGCGGGGAGATCGTCGTCACCGACCACGGCTACGGTGCCGTCACCATGGGCGCGGAGCGGCTGGCGCGCCGTTGGGGCGGCCGGGTCCGTACCGCCCGGGTGCCGCTGGACGCGGACGAGGAGCAGGCGGCCGCGGCCGTGATGGCCGAGGTGGGGGAGGCCACCGACCTCATCGTGGTCGACCACATCACCTCGGCCACCGCCCGCCGGATGCCGGTGGAGCTGATCGGTGAGGCGGCCCGGAGCCGCGGCATCCCACTGCTCGTGGATGGCGCGCACGCGCCCGGTCTGCTCCCCGCCCCGCTCACCGGGGTGGCTTGTGACTTCTGGGTCGGCAACCTGCACAAGTGGGGCTGCGCGCCACGCGGCACCGCGGCGCTGGTCGCCCGCGGCCCGTTGCGCGACCAGCTCTACCCCCTGATCGACTCGTGGGGTGCCGCCGATCCGTATTCCGACCGCTTCGACCAGCAGGGCACGCTGGACGCGACCGCCTACCTGGCCGCACCGACGGCCCTCGACTTCGTCGAGCGCACCTGGGGGTGGGAGAACGCCCGCCGGTACATGGACGATCTGGCCGACTATGCCGCGCAGGTGGTCGGCGCCGCGTTCGCCGGTCTGACCGGTGTCGGCGACGGCGCCGCCGACGTGGGCATGCCGGTGCCCGGCATGCGGCTGGTGCGGTTGCCGGACGGTCTGGGCGCCTCCCGCGTCGAGGCCGACGCGCTGCGCGACCGGGTGGCTCGGGAATTGGGCGTGGAGGCGGCTTTCACCAGCTTCGACGGCATCGGTTACATGAGACTGTCCGCCCACGTCTACAACACCCCCGCCGACTACGAGTACTTCGCCGAATCCTGTGTCCCCGTCCTCGGCGAGTGGGCCCGGGCGGCCCGTCAGCAGCACCGCATGCCGTAACCGCCGCCCATCACAAGCGGGGCGTGATCCGCCGTCGTGACACGTCGGCGTCGACGTCCCCGTCCCCGGCCCGCCGCACGCAGTTCGTTGCATATGTGATGCGGCGTGAGGCTTACGTGGAGATGCGTTGCCGAGATCTTCCGCGGCGCACGCGGGCCATGCACAGTCAAGAGCCGTCG
The DNA here is from genome assembly GCF_036281785.1 of Streptomyces chiangmaiensis. Classification (NCBI taxonomy): domain Bacteria; kingdom Bacillati; phylum Actinomycetota; class Actinomycetes; order Kitasatosporales; family Streptomycetaceae; genus Streptomyces; species Streptomyces chiangmaiensis. Next base: position 1,703 of record NZ_JAYWVC010000014.1, read on the forward strand.
TGAACAGACCGGTTGCGCTCGTGTCGACGGGCGCCTCCGTGCCTTTCTCGCGGCGCATCCGGGCACACTCCGCTTCGTGGTCGGGAGGACAGCTGATGGAGTCTCACCGCCGCCCGCAGCCGCACGAGGCGGTCGCCGAGCCAGAGAGCATCGGACGCCGAAGGTTTCTGGGGTATGTGGTGGCCGCCTCGACCCTCACCGTGGCGGCCCAGCTGGGCGAGAGCGTCCTGGCTCCCGCGGAGGCGGCCGCGGTGGTGCCCTCGGTGCCGGGGCCGGCCGAGATCTACGACCTCAACGACATGCTCACCCATGCCGCCCTGCCCACCGCGAACCTGATCACGATCCGGATCGACACCGACGGCACGGCCTCCTTCGCGCTGCCGAGGGCCGAAGTCGGGCAGGGCATCACCACCTCCAGCGCCATGCTCATCGCGGAGGAGCTGGACCTGCCCCTGGACAGGATCCGTGTCTCGCTCGCCGATGCCCGGCCGGAGCTGGTGTTCAACCAGCTCACCGGCGGGTCGAACACCACGATCTCCACCTTCACACCGATTCGGGTCGCTGCCGCCGTCGCCCGGGGGCGGCTTTTGAAGGCGGCGGCCCTCGAACTGGGAGAGGCGATCGACACCCTGACCGCGAAGGCGGGGGTCATCACCTCCACCCTGAGCGGCAGGAGTTTCGGCTACGGCGAACTGGCCGAGAAGGCAGCATCGGTGACGACGAGACAAGTCTCCGTGACCGTCAAGGAGCCGTCCGACTTCGAGGTCATCGGGACCGCACAACGACGGATCGACGCGCTCGAAGCGGTCACCGGGCGCAAGCAGTTCGCCATGGACCTGCATGTGCCAGGCGCCCTGCCCGCCATGGTGTGCAGGCCGCCGACGATCAACGGCACGGTCCGCTCGGTGGAGAACCTGGACGAGGTACGGGCGCTGCCCGGCATCACGGACGTCGTGCCGGTCTCCACGGGTGTCGCCGTCCGCGGCCGCACCTTCGGGCAGTGCATCGACGCGGTGCGCGCCTTGAAAGTCGACTGGGGGCCGGGGACCGCGGAAGGCAAGTCCGACGCCACCGTACGCGGCGAGCTCCGCAGGGCCGAACTCCCGCTCGCCGGCCTTGATCTGCTCACCAAGTCCGTCGACGCCCGCTTCACCTTCCACTTCGCCAGCAACAGCGCGCTGGAGACCAACTGCGCCATCGCCGACGTCCGGAAGGACTCCGCCCAGATCTGGGCGAGCCTGAAGTCGCCGATCACGGCGCAGGAGCAGATCGCGTTGAAGCTCGGGCTTCCGGTCACCGCGGTCAAGGTCCACGTCACCGAGGGCGGCGGCTCCTTCGGCCGGAAGCTGTTCCACGACGCCGCCGCAGAGGCCGCCGAGATCTCCAAGGCGATGGGCAAGCCGGTCAAGCTGATGTGGCACCGCACCGACGACTTCCGTCAGGGCCGTGCCCACCCCATGTCCACCTCGAGGGTCCGGGCCACCTACGTGCTCGGCCAGGTGCTCACCTACGACCAGCGCCACACGTCCGTGGCCACCGACTTCGGCCATGGCGTGGGCGAGATCATCACCTCCGAGGCCGCGAGGCTTCCGGTCGGTGGCCTCGCCTTCTCCGAGACGGTCTTCACTCTCACCCAGCAGACCCCCTACAACTTCGGTGTCGTCACCCAGTTGCTCAGCGAGACCGACCGGGGGTTCAACACCGGTTCCATGCGCAACATCTACTCGCCCAACGTGCGCTGCGCGCAGGAGCTGGTGGTGGACGAGCTGGCGAAACGCATGGGCAAGGACGCCTATGCTGTCCGCCGCGCGTTCCTCAAGGACACGCGGGCGCGGGCCGTCCTGGACAAGGTCGCCGAGGTGGGCCACTGGGGCCGCAGCATGCCCGTCGGCACGGCACAGGGCATTGCGATCCACCCCGAGTATCACGCGTTCGTCGCCGTCCTCGCCGAGATCGACTGCCGGCCGGGGACCACCGGCCGGAAGATCCGCGACGCGTACACCGGTCCCCGTGTGACCAAGGTCGTCTGCGCTGTGGACGTGGGTCTCGCCGTCAACCCGCGCGGTCTGGAGGCCCAGATGATGGGCGGCATCATGGACGGCATCGCCCTTACGCTCAGCTCCGGCCTCCACCTCGACAACGGGCATTTTCTGGAAGGCAGTTGGGACAACTACTTCTACACCCGCCAGTGGAACACGCCGCCCGAGCTGGAGATCGTCGTCATGCCGCCGACCACCGGGCACCCCGGCGGCGCGGGGGAGCTCGCCGTCGCGGGCGCGATGGCCGCCGTGGCCTGCGCCTACGGCCGTGCCACCGGCACGATGCCGACGACCTTCCCGATCAACCACGGCGAACCGCTCGGCTTCGAGCCGTTGCCGACCACGCCGCCCGTCCCCGCGTCGCCCACCGACGGCCTGAGTCGCGCCTTCTAGGAGTCCACGTGCCCGAACACACCTTCATCCTCAATGGCAAGGCCGTCACCGTCGACATCGAGGACGACGTGCGCCTGCTGTGGGTGCTCCGGGACGTCCTGGGCGTCACCGGACCGAAGTACGGCTGTGGGCTCGGTGTGTGCCAGGCCTGCACGAGTCACATCAACGGCAAGGCGTTCAACCCCTGTTCGGTGCCGGTGAAGGACATCCGACCGGACGACGAGATCGTCACCATCGAGGGACTGCCCGCCACCGTCGGCAGGGAGCTGCACCCGATGCAGGAGGCCTGGCTCGACCACGATGTCGCCCAGTGCGGCTACTGCCAGCCCGGCCAGATCATGACCGCTGTCGCGAAGGTGCGCCAGGCCCGGGAGGAGGGATGCGAGATCAGCGAGGCGGATCTCGACGAGATCCGCAACATCTGCCGCTGCGGGACGTATCACCGCATCCGGGAGGCGATCGTGGCCGGGGCCGAGAGGTACTGAGGCAAGGAGAGGGCGGCCCCCGCCCGCAGGGTGGGGGCCGCGACGGCGATCAGGCCTGTGCCGGGTCATCGCCGCGTGGTGCGGTCGTCCTCCTCTCACGCAGCACGCGCGCGCGGGAGGCGAGAGGGACGGCCGATGCGAGCAGCCCGAGGGCCAGCGCGGCGGCGCCCCAGGCGTAGCCGGGCGACCACGGCAGCCCCAGCGCGGCGTCGAGCGACCAGGAACCCGGACCGGTGAACCCGAGCACGGCCGCTGCGGCGCCGTACCAGAACGGGACCTCGCACCCGCCCCGTTGGGCCCAGAAGCCATGGACGGCCGTCGCCACGGCGGCCACCGTCATCGTGCCGACGACGATCGCGCAGCCGCCGGGTGTCAGCAGCCCGGTCGCGAGCGAGGCCGCGCCCAGGAGCTCCGCCAGACCGGCCACGAGCGCCATCCGGGCGCCGGGCACGAATCCCCACTGTTCGAAGATCGCGCCGGTGGCGGCACGTCCCGCACCGCCGAACCAGCCACGCAACTTCTGCATCGCGTGTCCGAACAGCAGGGCGGCGAGCAATACGCGCAGCAGCAGAAGTCCGACGCTCATCGCGGTGACCTTCCGTGTCCCGTGCCGGCCTGCGTGCGATTCACCGGTGGTGTGTCGCGGCGCTACGGTAGTCGGTGTAGGTGTACGGGTTGTCGAGGATCTTCGTTTCGGGGACTTCCGGGTTCATGCCCTTGTGCCACTCCTCCTCACCGATCGTCGACCGCAGGTGCTGAACGGTCTGCTCGACCTCGCGCCGCACCGTGGCGAGGTCGACGCCGAGCAGGCGGTGTTCGTGCTTGACCACTCTCCCGTTGACGGTCACGGTGTGGACGTCGCCCCGCTGCGCCTGGAACGCCACGTGACCGTAGGGATTGAGCACGGGGAACGAGACCGGTGAGTGGTCGTTCTTCAGCAGGACGACATCTGCCTTCTTGCCCACGTCGAGGCTGCCCAGGTCGTCCTCGCGGCCCAGCGCCCTGGCGCCGCCGAGGGTGGCCCATTCCACCACCTGGTCGGCGCGCAGGGCCGAGTGCGTGACGGTCTCGTTCTTGACGTGTGCCTCCAGATGCTGGCGAGCCCGGTCGGCGCCCAGGGTGGTGCGCATGGCGGAGAACAGGTCGCCGCTCCACCACACGCTGGTGTCCATGGACAGCGAGACGGGGATGCCGTGGGACCGTATCGCCCAGGTCGTCGGGTAGCCCTGCCCGGCGCTCTGCTCACTCTCGGAGGAGACGGAGACGGAACCGCCCGTCGCGGCGATGCGGTGATAGGAGTCGGCCGACAGCGTCGAGGCGTGCACATAGACCGTCTCGGGCGTCATGAATCCGTGCTCGTACATCAGCCGGATCCCGTCGTCGTTGGTGGCGCCCCAGACTCCGGCGTGGGTGGTGACGGCGACGCCCAGTTCGCGCGCCGTCTCGAAAGCCGGCTTCTCGGGGAACTCCGGGTCGCCCGTCACGTCGAACGCGAGCTGGAAGCCGAGCATGTCGTCGTTCGTGATGCGGTGGCGCACGAAGTCCCGGAATTCAGGCGTCCGGGTCCATTCGCCCGGAGCCTGCTGGATGTTGCCGTAGGCGAGGACGAATCGTCCCGGCACCGACCGGAGCGCGTCGACGGCGGCGTCGGCGTGATCGGGTGTCTGGAGTCCGTGCGACCAGTCCACGACGGTGGTCACCCCGGCATCGAGTGCCTCCACGGCTGCCAGACGGTTCCCGGCGTACACGTCCTGGGGCCGGAAGGCCCTTCCGTGTTCGAGGTAGTACCAGACGAAGTACTGGGTGAGCGTCCAGTCGGCGCCGTAGCCACGCATCGCCGTCTGCCACATGTGGCGGTGCGTGTCGATCATGCCCGGCATCACGATGCCGCCGGCAGCGTCGATCTCGACCGTCCCGTCCGGTACGGGCAGCCGCCGGCCGACGGCGGCGATGCGGTCGTCGACCAGGAGCACGTCGGTGTCGGTGAGCACCCGGCGCGCGCGGTCCATGGGCAGCACCGTGCCGTTGCGGAAGACGACGGCCTGTCCCGGCAGGAATTCGAGGGGGTGGCTCATCACTGTCTCCCCTTCGGACGAACGTCCGTATGACGGTCAACTGTTGTCGAGGATCGTGGGTCCGCGCCAACCCGTTGTCAATACCGGGCGCATGTGAATCATCGATGGTCAGGAGACCGTACGTTGTCCGGCATGCGTACCAAGTGGGCGAGGGTGCGAACCCCTGTGAATGCCGAGGCAGGATCTGCTGCATAAAGTTTCCGTGTCAGGTTGTCCGCAAGGCGGACGAGTGTTGTCATCGGCAAGAGGAGTTCCCATGCCCCGCGAAGGAACCGGGCCCGATTTCATCGAGGCGCTGGCTCGAGGGCTCGAGGTGATCACCGCCTTTCAGCCCCGGCGGCCGGTGATGTCGCTGACCGACATGGCCCAAGCGACGGGGCTGGCCAGGCCGACCGCGCGCCGGATCCTGCTGACCCTGGCCGAGCTGGGATACGTGCGACAGCAAGGCGGCGGATTCGCGCTCACCCCGCGGGTGCTCGACCTGGGCGTCGCCTACGTCCGCTCGATGGGGCTGTGGGACGTGGCCCGGCCGCACCTGGAGCGACTGGTCGAGCGTACGAACGAGTCGTGCTCGATCGCCCAGCTCGACGGCTCGGACATCGTCTACGTCGCCCGCGTGTCCGTACCCAGGATCGTCACGCTCGCCGTGCAGATCGGCACCCGGTTTCCCGCGCTGCAGACGTCGCTGGGCAAGGTGCTGCTGGCCGCGTTGCCGCCGGACGACGTGGCCGGGATCCTCGCCGAGCCCACCCGGTCGGGCCTGGTCCCCGTGTGGCGGCCGGACCGCGCGGAGTGGGAGTCGGAACTGCGAGAGGTCCGGGCCCGGGGCTGGGCGATGACCGACGAGCAGTTGGCGAAGGGCATCCGGTCGGTGGCCGCGCCGCTGCGCGACGGGTCCGGCCGCGTCGTCGCGAGTGTCAACGTCAATGCGCACGCCGCCGAGACCTCGGTGGAGACGCTGCTTCACGACTACCTGCCGCTCCTTCTGCACACCGCGGGCGAGATCAGCGTGGACTTCGCTCGGCGCGACTCCGCGCCGCACCTGACCCGGCCGGCGGGCACAGCGGCGAAACCTTGACGCCTTCGCCGTCCGAGTTCCAGAATCCCAATGCCGGACGGTCGTCCGCTTGACGGACAGAGAGGCAAGGTCGATGTCAGAGAGCTCGACGCCCGCTCGCCCGGGTGCCGCGGGGCCGCTTTCCGGGGTGCTGGTGGCGGACTTCTCACGGATCCTTGCCGGACCGTACGCCACGATGCTGCTGGCCGATCTCGGCGCGGACGTCGTCAAGGTCGAGGGGCCCCACGGCGACGACACCCGGACCTGGACGCCTCCGGTGCGGGGCGAGGTCTCGACCTACTACCTCGGGATCAATCGCGGAAAGCGCTCCATCGCGCTGGACCTGCGGCAGGAGCCGGACGCCCAGGTCGCGCGCGAACTCGCCCGCCGCGCCGACGTCCTGATCGAGAACTTCAAACCCGGCGGACTGGCCAAGTACGGCCTGGACTTCGAGACGGTCCGCCGCGACAACCCCGGAGTGATCTACACCTCGATCACGGGCTTCGGTTCCGGTGCCGGCCGCCATGTGCCCGGCTACGACCTGATGGTGCAGGCCATCTCGGGCCTGATGAGCCTCACGGGCGACCCGGACGGGCCGCCCTACCGGGCAGGGATCTCCGTGTTCGACGTCATGGCCGGCAACCACGCCACGATCGGCATCCTGGCCGCGCTGCGCCACCGTGATGCAACCGGCGAGGGCCAGCTGATCGAGGTGAACCTGTTGTCCTCGGCGCTGACCGGACTGGTCAACCACAGTTCCGCGTACGTCGCGGGCGGCACGGTCCCCTACCGGATGGGCAACGCCCACCCCAGCGTGTTCCCCTACGAACCGTTGCCCACCGCGGACAACGATCTCATCGTGACGGCCGCCAACGACGGGCAGTTCCGCAAGCTCTGCGAGGTACTGGGCGTTCCGGAGGTCGCCGACGACCCGCGCTTCGCCCACAACGCCGACCGCACGGCCAACCGGGAGGAGCTGCGGCCCCTTCTGGTGGAGCAGTTGGTGAAGCGCGGTGCCCAGGAATGGTTCGACCTGCTGGTCGAGGCCGGCGTGCCGAGCGGGCCGATCAACACCATCGACGGTGGCTTCGCCATGGCCGACCGGTTCGGGCTCGAACCGGTCGTCACTGTGGGGGAGGGGGATCGTGCGGTACCCACCACGCGTCATCCGATCCACTTCTCCGCCACACCCGCCACCTATCGGCTGCCGCCGCCGGAACTCGACGAACACGGCGGCGAACTCCGTAAGTGGCTGTCCGAACCCGAGGAGAACGACCGTGTCTGAGCAGCCGACAGGCGCCGCGTACCCCACCGCTCTGGGCGCGTCCGACCTGAAGAACATCACCCTCCTCGGTCATGACCTCGCCGAGGACATCATGGGTTCCGTGGGCTTCGGGGAGCTGGCGTTCTGGCTGGCCGTGCAGCGGCGCCCCAGCCCCGGGGAGACACGCGTCTTCGAGGCCGTGCTCGCCGCGCTGGCCGACCACGGGTTCACCCCGACCGCCGTCGTCACGCGGCTCACGTATCTGTCCGCGCCGGACTCCATTCAGGGAGCACTCGCCGCCGGCCTGCTCGGCGGCGGCTCGCGCTTCCTCGGAGTCACCGAGGGCACAGGCAGGTTCCTGCACGAGGTACTGCAGTCCCAGGACGGAACCCTGCCGACCGATGAGGCGGGCTGGGACGCGGTGGCACTGCGCACGCTGCGCGAGCAGCGTGCGTCCGGGACGTTCGTCCCCGGGCTCGGGCACCATGTGCACAAGGAGGGCGACCCCCGCACGCCGAGGCTGATGCGGATCGCGACGGAGGAGGGCCTGTTCGGCCCACACCTGTCACTGTTCGCCGCCATCGGCCGGGTCCATCCGAGCGTCCTGGGCAAGACGCTGCCCCTGAACGGGGCCGGCGTCTGCGGCGCCGCCCTCGCCGACCTCGGCCTGCCGCTGCCCCTGCTGCGCGGATTCGCGCTGCTGGCCCGGACGGCCGGACTGATCGGGCAACTCGCCGAGGAACTTCGTCACCCGGTCGCACGGGACGTCTTCCTCTCCGTCGACCTCAACAACACCTCCGTCCCGCCGGATCCATACGTCCCTGAACCGTTCACCGAAGGCCGGCGCGACGGCTGACCGTGCCGGCGTCAGGCAGTGGACCGTCGTCACCGCACCCGCAACGCCGACCAAGGAGCCGCAACCGTGTACGTCGACGAGGACAACATCACCGACCTTGCCGCCCGGCGCTGGGCGACCGCCCACTCCCCGCGACAGGCGGAGCTCATGACCGCACTCGTCCGCCATCTGCACGCCTTCGCCCGTGAGGTGCAGATGACCGAGGACGAATGGATGGCCGCGATCCAGTGGTTGACTGCGGCCGGCCAGATCAGCAACGACAAGCGCCAGGAGCTGATCCTCACCTCCGACGTCCTCGGACTGAGCATGCTGGTCGTGCAGTTGAACAACCGATTCTCGACGCGGGCCACCCCCGCCACCGTGCTCGGGCCGTTCCACATCGACGGGTCGCCCGCCGTGCCGTACGGCTTCGACATGTCGGACGGCATCGCGGGAACACCGCTGTTCGTCAGCGGCAAGGTCATCGACGTCGACGGCAAGCCCGTTCCCAACGCCGTACTCGACGCGTGGCAGGCCGACGCCGACGGCACCTACGAGGCCCAGCTGCCCGAGATCGACGAAGCACGGCTGCGCGCCAAGTACCACGCCCGAAAGGACGGCGCCTACTGCATCCGCACCATCGCGCCGCGCGGGTACGCCATCCCCATGGACGGCCCGGTCGGCGACCTGATCAGCACGACGGACATCAGCCACTTCCGGCCAGCGCACGTCCACTTCCTCATCGACGAGCCCGGGTACCGCAAGCTCATCACCCACCTGTTCCAGGAGGGCAGCGAGTATCTCGACAGCGACGTGGTCTTCGGCACGAAGGACGCGCTCATCGTGCGGTTCACCGAGAAGCCGGCGGGAACCGCTCCCGACGGAAGCCGCATCGAACAGCCGTATCTGCACGCCGAGTACGACTTCGTCCTCCAGCCCGACTGACGGCGACGACGCCGACCACATCCCGCCCCACCGAAGGCGCAGCCGGAAGCCCGGGCGACAGAAAGCCGTCGCCCGGCGGGCGACGGCTTTCTCATCCCTCGACGAACCGCCGAAGGTCAGACCCCGCGAAGCTGCGACGGATCCAGGACGACGGGAAGCCTCTCCAGCCCGCGGAACGCGGGGAAGGGAACCTTGAGCCACGCCGTCTCCTCCGCGGGAGCAGCCGGCTCGATGTTCGGGAACCGCTCGAAGAGCGTGGTCAACGCGATCCGCATCTCCATTCTGGCCAGCGGCGCACCGAGGCAGTAGTGCGGTCCGCTGCCGAAGCCGAGATGGGCGCTCTGCAGGCCCTGTCGCCTGATGTCGAAGGTGTCGGGTGACTCGAACTTCTCCGGGTCCCGGTTCGCGGAGGCCACGGCGACCTGCACGAGCGAACCCTTGGGGATGACCGTGTCCCTGATGGTGATGTCTTCGAGCGCATGACGGAACGTCGCATTCTCCACCGAGCCCTCGTAGCGGATGATCTCCTCGATCGCGTTCGGCAGAAGCTCCGGGTCCGCCATGACGTCCCGCAGCTGGTCGCGGTGGGTCAACAGGTTGTACACGGCGTTGCCGATGAGGTACGCGGTGGTCTTGTGGCCGGCGAAGAGCAGCACCCAGAGCGTCGACAGCAACTCGCCGTCGTTCATGGCGCCTTGCTCGTCCTGCGTCCGGATTAGATCGCTGAGCAGGTCGTCTGTGGCATTCCGGCGCTTTCGTGCGATGAGCTCGACGAAATAGTCCCGCAATGCCCCCTCGGCCACCGCGAGTTTCTCTTTGTCCGCCTTGCTGAAGCCGGTACGCGCCACCGTCGCACACTGCTTCTGGGCCTCGTCCCGCTCCTCTTCGGGAATACCGATGAGCTCGCAGATCACGATGAGCGGCAGCGGAAAAGCGAAGGACGGCAGCAGGTCGATGGGGGTCGAGGTGGAACACCGCTGCAGCAGTTCGTCGGTGATCTGCTGAATACGGGGACGCAAGGACTCGATACGACGCGGGCTGAACGCACTGTTCACGATGCGGCGCAGTCGAGTGTGCTTGGGCGGGTCCGAGAAGAGCATGTTGTCGTCGAGCGCTACGGACGAGTCACCGAAAATGGTGTGGTACGCGTCCAGGGCCGCGTACATGTCCTTGCTGATGCGCGGATCCGTGAGCGCGGCCTTCGCGTCGTCATACCGCGTGATCAGATAGGTTTCCACGCCGTGCGGAGGGGACAGACGGCACACCGGGGCCGACTCGCGCAGGCACGCATACACCGGGTGAGGGTCGGCGCGATAGGAGGCCTCGCCACGCGACGCCGCCGTCGCCGCCTTTTTGGTCGCCTCTGTCATGTCCCGTTCGTCGAGCTGAGTCATTCCCACGGCCTTTCTGAATGTTCCCGCTCGCCCACGGGACAGCGGACATATGACGTTCGACCAAGCAATCCCCGGTGGGATCCGGACCGTAAACGCCATTCGCCCGATCGCACGACGCCGGCCCGCACCGGCTTTGGCGGGGCATCAGTGCCGCTGTGCGGGTGATCACTGCATATCGCTCGGCAATGCATGGCAAAGAAGTAGAAGCGAGCCGGTGAGAACGGCCGTCGTATCACGCAGACGCTGACCCCGGAGGAGAACACGCGATGAACGATCGCGGCAACGACTACGTGCCCGTGCTGGTTGTGGGGGGCTCACTCGTGGGCCTGTCCGCATCCGTTTTCCTCGGGAGACTCGGGATTGAGCACCGCGTCGTCGAGCGTCATTCGGCCACCTCGGCGCACCCCCGCGGCCGGGGCAACAACATGCGCACGATGGAGCTGTTCCGCACCGCGGGCCTCGAACCACAGATCCGGCAAGCCGCGGCGACGCTGTCGAAGAACCACGGCATCCTCCAGGTGGACACCCTGCACAGCGGGAATCGGCGCTGGCTCTCGGCGCGGCTCACGGGCAGGCCGCCGGAGGACGGCGTGTGCTCGACCGTCCGGTGCGCCTGCAGCCAGAACGACCTGGAGCCCGTACTGCTCCAGGGCGCCCGCAGTCTCGGCGGAGACGTGCGTTTCAGCACCGAACTGCTGTCCTTCACCCAGGACGACAACGGGGTGAACGCCATCGTGCAGGCCCGGGACTCCGGCGAGACCCACACCGTGCGCGCGGACTACCTGCTGGCCGCCGACGGTCCCCGCAGCCCCGTGCGTCAGCGCCTCGGGATCGAGCACTCGGGGTCGGGAGACCTGTTCCACAACGTCAGCGTCACCTTCCGCAGCAAGCTCCTGCGCGAGGTGGCGGGTGACGAGCACTTCGTCGTGTGCTACGTCACCGAGCCCTCCGGCGACGGCGTGCTGCTGCCCGTGGACAACGAGGAGCAGTGGGTCTTCCATGTGCCGTGGTTCCCCGAGCGCGGACAGACGCTGGAACACTTCACCGACAACCGGATCACCGAGCACATCCGGGCGGCGGTCGGCGTACGTGATCTGGACGTCGAGGTCACAGGAAAGGCCCCGTGGCACGCGGCGGACCGGGTGGCGAACAGCTACCGGACCGGGCGGGTGTTCCTCATGGGCGACGCGGTGCACGAAATGCCGCCGACCGGCGCGTTCGGTTCCAACACCGGAATTCAGGACGCACACAATCTCGCCTGGAAAATCGCCGCGGTGCTGCGCGGCTGGGCCGATCCCAAGTTGCTGGACAGCTACGAGGCCGAACGCCGTCCGGTGGCGCAGGCCACGAGCGCCCGAGCGACGCAGCAGGCAGCACGTGAACAGCACCCCGGGTACACCGCCCGAACGACGACGAGCGACACGGCGGATCTGATGACGGTGGCGCTCGGTTACCGGTATGCCTCCGCGGCCGTCGTCGGCGCGAAGGCGGAGGAGCCCGTCATCCCGGACGAACTGTCCCTGTGCGCCGACCCCGGAACCCGTGCACCGCACCTGTCGGTCACCCGCCGGGGAGTGACCCTGTCCACCATCGACCTGTACGAGCGTTCCTTCGTTCTGCTTGGTGGACACGCGGGCTGGCGCACAGCGGGCGAGAAGGTGGCCGCGAGGCTCGACGTGCCGCTCGACTCCTACACCATCGGCGAGGGTGCGGAGTTCGACCTGGACACCGGGGACGGCCCGGAGTGGTCGTCGGTGCACGGTACGACCGCGGAAGGCGCGGTCCTTGTGCGGCCTGACGGCTTCGTGGCCTGGCGGGCCGAGGGCGAGCCGAAGGACAAGGAAAAGGAACTGGCCGAAGTGCTCCTTCAGATCCTGGGGCGTTGACCGACCGACGCCCCGGAATCCCGACTCTTCCGGCGCGACCACAGAAATGGGGCCTGTCCATGACTTCACTGCAGACGGCCGCGGGCACCGACCAGGCGGCCGACACCGGGCACGGTGGGTCGGCAGAGGGTGATGCGCGCCGAGCACGAGTGGACGTACACCACCACTACACCGCACCGGAGTGGATCGACTGGGCCGAGAAGCAGGACATCGTCGATCGCAAGCACCTGCCGCCGTGGACCCAGTGGGACGTCGACCGGGCTCTGGCGTTGATGGACGGGGCGGGAATCCGGACCAGCGTGTTCACCGTCGCCATGCTCGGCCGCCTCCAGGACCTCAAGCTGCGCAAGGAGAGCGCACGCGTCGCCCTGCAGGCCGCCGGAGATCTCGCCGACAGCCACTCCGGCCGCTTCGCGTTCTACACCCCCGTCTTCCTCGACAGCCCCGAGCTCTCGAAGTGGTCACTCGGCTACGGGATGGACGATCGAGGGGCCATCGGGGTCAGCGTGCGGACCAGCGTGAAGGGTGTTCATCTCGGGCATCCGTCCCAGGACGGGATCATGGCGGAGCTGAACGAACGCTCCGCCGTGGTGAGTACGCACCCCATGGAGGTCCCCGGCGGGAACGCGGCTCTGGAAGGCGTCCCGCCGTTCCTGTGCGACTTCCTGATGGACACGACACGCGCCGCGATCAGCCTCATCATGAACGGGACCCTGGACCGCTACCCGAACATCACCTTCATCCTCCCCCACGGAGGCGGCTTCCTGCCGTACATCGCGAGCCGGGTCGAGGTGTTCGGCCACCACCTGACCCCGAAGGTGGAAGCCGATCGGGTGCGTGACTACCTGCATCGCTTCTACTACGACACGGCCGGTCCCATGTCGCCCTCCGCGACGCCGAGTCTGCTGTCCGCCGTGGGTCCCTCCCGGATCCTCTACGGCAGTGACTGGCCTCCCACCCCGGCCCACCTGGTGACGGACGTCATCGCACCCGCGCTCGACAACGACCCTGCCCTCGACGAGCATCAGCGCCGCTGCATCAACCGCGACAACGCCCAACGCCTGCTGCCGGCACTCGCCGGCGGCAGGCAGCACGTCTGACGCCCGGCACCCCGCGTCCGCGGATCGCGTCACGCCTTCGCGGACGCCGGGCGGCAGTTCGGCATCGCTCAGGACCGCAGGAAGTCGGCGAGACCTTCCAGGAGCCGGTCGACGTCGGTGGAGTCGTTGTAGGGCGCCAGGCCGACTCGGAGCCCGCCGGTGTCCCCGAGGCCGAGCCGGCGGGACGCCTCGAGGGCGTAGAAGGACCCGGAGGGGGCGCTGACTCCGCGTTCCGCCAGGCAGCGGTAGGCGTCCGCCGTGCTGCGGTCCCCGAACGTCAGGAGCAGGGTCGGGGTGCGGTCGGCCGCCCGGGAGCGGACCGTGACCTGTTCCAGCTGGGACAGCCCCTTGTCGAGCTGCGTCCTCAACGTCTCCTCATGCTTCCCGAGTTGGCCGAAGGCGGACGTCAGTCGCGCGCGGCGGGTGCCAGTGGCGTCGGCGTCGAGCCGGGCGAGGAAGTCCACCGCCGCGCGCGTACCGGCGAGCAACTCATAGGGCAGGGTGCCCAGTTCGAAGCGCTCCGGCACCGTGTCGGTGGAGGCGAGCAGCTTGTCCGGGTGCAGGGTCTCCAGCAACTCCGGCCTGGCGGCGAGGACGCCGTGGTGGGGGCCGAGGAACTTGTAAGGCGAGCAGACGAAGAAGTCGGCGCCGAGCCGCTCCACATCCACCAGCGAGTGCGCGGCGTAGTGGACGCCATCGACGTAGAGCAGGCCCCCGGCCTCGTGCACCAGACGGGAGATCCCGGAGATCGGAGGGCGGGTGCCGATCAGATTCGAGGCGGCGGTGACGGCGACCAACCGGGTGCGCTCCGAGAGGACGGCACGGATGTCCTCGAGGGTCAGTTCGCCGGTCGCGGGGTCGAAGTCGGCCCAGCGGACGGTGGCTCCGGCCCGCTCCGCGGCCTGGACCCACGGACGGATGTTGGAATCGTGGTCGAGGCGGGTGACGACGACCTCGTCCCCAGGTGCCCACCCCTTGGCCAGGCTGCGCGAGAAGTCATAGGTGAGCTGGGTGGCGCTGCGCCCGAAGACGATCCCGGACGGGTCCGCGCCCAGCAGGTCCGCCATGGCCCGGCGGGACTTCGTCACGATGGTCTCGGCGTTGCGCTCTCCGGTGGTTCCGTGGCCCCGGTTCGACAGGGGCTGCGCGAGCGCGTCGGTGATGGCCCGGATGACGGGGCGGGGAGTCTGTGTGCCTCCGGGACCGTCGAAGTGGGCGGTACCGGCGGTCAGGGCGGGGAACTGCGCACGGATGCCGGTGATGTCGTAGCGCACGAGGGGCTCCTGTCCGGGCTGGGAGACGCATGGCGGTGTCAGCGGCGTCCGGTGCGGAGCCGTTGACCACGTGGGATGACGGTAGCCCAGGGCGTCCAGGGCCGTGGGCCGGCGCGGTCTCCGACTCGGGGCGGGGCCGGTCTCGGGGGTTCGGGCTGCGTCCGGGGGTGGCTGCACGGCCGGTGCGCGTGCGAACGGCCGGCCGCACACGGCACCCGCACTCACAGCACCTTGCGCTGCACGAGGGCCGCGAGGACGAGTGCGCCCGGCAGCAGGGGCAGCCAGACCGTCAGGACGCGAAAGCCGATGACGGTGGTCGTGGCCAGGCTCATCGGTGCGCCGTAGGCGACCAGCGTGAACACCATCGCCGCGTCCACGGGCCCGATTCCGCCCGGTGCGGGCACGGCCCCGACCGCAGTGCTGGCGGCGAGGAAGGCGAAGACCACTTGCGCCCAGGACAGCGTCATCCCGAGCGACGACCCGAGCGCGGCGATGACACATGCCTGGAACACCGGGGCGGCGGCCGACCCGCCCCACAGGGCGAGGACCCGGCTGGGCATGGTGTGCAGCTGCCGTGCGTCGGTGAGAGCGGTCTGCACAAGACGGAGAGTCGGCCGGCGCAACGGGCGTACGACCGTCAGGAGCACGGCGGCAACGATGAGAACGGTCGCCGCGATCGCCACGGCAAGGAGCACCATCCGTCCGTCGGGGACGAGGTCGCCGAGCCTCAGCATCTCCGGGAAGGCCACGAGGAAGAACAGGAGCACCAGGGTCTTTGCGATCGGTTTGACCAGCGAGTACAGGGCGAGCGAGGCGGTGGCCCGTGCGAAGGGTATGCCACGGCCCTGCAGGAAGCGCAGGGTGACGGCATGGGCTCCGATGCTCGCCGGCAGTACGTGGTTGGCGGCTCCCGCGGCGAACTGGGAGGCGAGCAGCAGCCCCGGCGGAAGCCGCTCGGGTACGGCGCCCTGGCGGACGACCGCGGCGATCACCCAGCCCAGACAGGTGAAGACCACCGCCACCAGCAACCACCAGGGGTCGGCGGAGGCCAGCCGCGCGGCGCCGTCGCGCACGGCGCGCCAGTCGGTCGCGGCCCATGCGCCGATCAGCAGGAGCGGGAGCAGACTCAGCGCACGGCGGGCGAGGCGTCCGGCCGAAGGGGAGCGCAGGGCGGCCGGGAGCGGTCTGGGGAGTTCGTCGAGCGGCAGCAGGGACACGGCGCACGTCGTCCTTCCGCGTCGCACCGGCGTGATACGCGGCGGACGGATACAAGGCGAGGCATGGGGACGGCGGAAACCTTCCCGGCCGGTGTGACCGGACGGTGTCCATCAGTCGACGGAGCGTCGGCCGCCGAGCGACGTCGAGTGGTGGCTACCGCAGGTTCCGGTGCGTCACGGCGGGACGACCGACCGACCGGCCCGCCTTGGGCGGCGCCGACTGGTCGCCGATGACGGCCTCACGGTGCACCACGACGAGAGCGGCGTCGTCGTCGACGGTGCCGCCACAGAACTCGAGGATGTCCTGGCGGATGTGGTCGACCAGCGCGACCGGGCTACCCGTGTCTGTCCAGGCGGAGAGGCGGTCGGCGAGCGGGTAGAAGCGGTCGGCCCTGTCGCGGGCCTCGGAGACGCCGTCGGTGTAGAGCACGAGCATGTCTCCCGGCTGGAAGGCAAAGATGTCGACGGCACCGTGCGGCGCTTGGGGGAGACACATGCCGACAGGAGTCGAGTACCGCCCGGGCGACAGGGTGGTGACCCGTGAGTTGCGCAGTCGCAGTGGTGGCGGGTGCCCGCAGTTGAGGATGTGCACCTCGGGTGCGTCGTCCGGGATGTCGATCAGTGCGGCGGTGATGAAGGACTCCTCCGCGTCGATGCCGCCCCTGATGGACTGGGACAGGCTCCAGCACACCGTCGCCTCCAGCTCGCTCCGCAACGCGGTGAGCGTCGGCTCACGATGTGCCGCGGTCCGGAACACGCCCAGGACGAGCGCCGCGTCCTCGATGGCGGGCAGGCCCTTGCCCCGCACGTCTCCGATGAGCAGGCGCGTCCCACGCCGGGTGGCCACCGCCGCGTAGAGGTCACCGCCGATGCGCGCCTGATCCGTCGCCGCCGCGTAGGCGCTGGCGATGCGCAAGGTGCCCATCCGCTCGGGCAGCGGCTGCAGTACGACCTGCTGGGCGGCCTCGGCCACCGACCGCACCTGTCTCAGTTCCGCGCTGTGGCGTTCTCGCAGCCGGCAGAAGATCACGGTGAAGGCGCTGATCACGATCAGGGCGAGGAGCTGGCTCTCGTGATTCGAGGTGAAGACGCTGGTGCGTATGGCGGAGAGTGCGACGAGCGCCGAGATGGCGAGGACGCCGATGGCCGCAGTGAGCCTGGAGCCGCCGAACGAGGCGGTGAGCGCCGGGGCGACCACCAGCAACGGCCCCAGGTGAATGCTTTGAGGTGCAAGGAGGTCGGCGACCATGATCGCCACGATCAGGGCGATCGGGATCACCACGAGGCCTTGGTTCGACCTCCAGGCCCAGCCGCCACCGTCGTGAGGCTGCGATCGCATACTTCATGGATACACCCGGGGGCGGCGGTTCGGCACGTGGCTCACTTGGAGCCGGAGGACGGCGGGAGCAGTCCGTGGTGCCGAAGGAGGGCGTAGCCGATGCCGATGCCCACCGCCACCGGCCACTCGAGGGCGCCGACGACCGCCAGCGCGCCGAGTCCGGCGTACAGGGGGAGGCCGCCCTTGGCGGGAAGAACGCGGCGGGCAGTGGCCACGGGAACGGCCGCGATGTGCACCGCCCGGCCGGCCGCCTTGCCCAGCGGCGGGACGGAGAGGGTGAGGGTGCTCCCGTGGTGTGAAGCGCTCGAGTTCGTCTTCGGTGTCATCGGCGACTTCGGCGACTTCGGCCTCGGTCCGGCAGCCGGCCGCTGTGGCGTCTTCGCCGTGGAAGCCGGGCGTGAGGTGCTCTTGCTCCGCGTGCCCGGGCTTTTGCTGCGTGTGGACGGGCTTTTGCTGCGTGTGGACGGGCGCTTCTCAGCGGTCTTCGGCGTGGTCACGGTTCACATCCGTTCGTGGGTCCGGGACTTCGCCCCCCAACGAGGCACAAGCTACCCGCGGGGCCAGAAGCCTGCGAGCCAGGAATCCATTCGGCTCAGCTCGCCGGGCGGCTGCGTCAGGCGCGGGTCAGGATGAGCGGAATTGGACGAGGAACGGCCCGCCCCCGAGAGGTGACACACGATGTCGCTGCTGTCCGGAGTGCGTCTGCCCCTGCCTTTGCCGTCGGTGCCGCCGCTGACCCGGGGGCTGGCCGGAGGTCTGGCCGCCGGCGTGCGCGGTGCCGCGGACGTGACCGCGACGCTGCTCGGGATCGAGCGCCGGACAGTGTGGTCCCGTCCCGGGCGCTGCCACATCGAGACGCGCGGCGTGCGGGGTCCCAGCGGGACCTGGGTGGGACGCGTCGTGGAGCACGCGCTGGAACAGCATCCCGGCGTGCTGTGGGCGCGCGTGAACGCGCCGGCCGAGCGGGTCGTCGTCGAACTGGCCTCGCCGCCACCGCGACTGCGTGAGCTCATCGAGATCATCGACCATGCGGAGTCCCACGGGGCCGCCGCCATCGGGGGGTCGGGCGTGTTCGACCGGTGGTGCCCGGAGCCGCACCACCCGTCCGAGGCGCCGAGCAGGCGGCCGACGCTCCCGGTCCTCGCGGCGGACGTCGCGGGCCTGCTCCTCACCGCGGCCATGCGTCTGTCGCCGTGGACCCCCCTGCCGGCCGAGGCAGGAGCGCTCGCCACGGCCGTGCAGCAGCATCCTCGGCTGCGCCGGGTGGTGCTGCCGGGCCTGAGCGCGCAGGACAATCCCGGATGGGTCGTTCCGGTGATCAACGCGTTGGTCCAGGGCGTGGCCACGCGCGGCGGCGGGCTGGTGCTCGATGTCGCGCAGCGCGTGGCGCAGTGGCGGGAGGCGAACGCGGCACTCGACGCATGGGTGGAGGCTGAACCCCGGCTGGTGCAAGGACCGCAGGACGCGCAGGCCGAGCCGATCGTGGTGGAACGGCCGACGGCACACGAGGACGTGGCCGAGCGCTACGCCGAACGGGCCATGGGGGCCGCCGCCGCAGCCGGCGCCCTGGCCATGCCGTACGCGGGGCCCCGGCGGGCGCTGGCGGTGGCGTTGTCCGGCATACCGAAGGCACCGGAGGCCGGACGGGAGGGCTTCGCCACCACCCTGGGCCGGTTCCTCGCGCTGCGCGGGGTCGTGGCCATGGACCGCAGCGCACTGCGTCGCCTGGGACAGGTGGACACCGTGCTTCTGGACGTGGACGTGCTGCGCGGCGGCCGGTACGAACTCACCGAGCTGGAACTGCTCGGCGGCGTCGAGCCCGAGGAGGCCACCGACCGGCTGTTCACCTTGTTCGACCCGACTGCGCCCGCGCAGGTCCGCCGTGACGAAGACGGCTGGACCCTCGGCCCGCTGGAGGAACTGGAGCTCACGGGCCGCACCGGTCGGCGGCACGCGGACCGGATACGCAACCGGGGCAGTGAACTGGTGTTGGGCCTGGCCTTCCGGCGCCGCCTGACGGCCGTCGCGGGTGTGGCGATGCAGACACTCCCGGGCGCCCAGGCCTTGGGCGCGGCGGCCCGTCGTTCCGGGATCCGGGTGGTCCTCGCCAGCGACCAGCCCTCTCCGGAACTCGGCTTCGTCGACGCGATGGTGCCTGGGGGGAGCGATCTGGTGGCGTCGGTCCGCGCGCTGCAGGCGGACGGGGCGGTGGTGCTGCTGGTGTCGCAAAACCGCCGGGCGCTCGGGGCCTCCGACTGCGGCATCGGGGTCCACCGTGCGGGCGAACCGCCCGCCTGGGGCGCGCACCTGTTGGTCGGCACCGACCTCGACTCGGTCGCGCTGATCCTGAGCGGTGTCGGGGCGGCCCGGCAGGTCGACCGCGACGGCGCGGTACTGGCCGCGAGCGGCAGCGGCATCGGCGCGGTCGCGGCGATGCGGGCACCCGTCGGGGAGGCGTGCTCGCGCGGGCAGGCGGCGTGCAACACCGCCGGTGGCGTCGCGTTCTGCCTGGGGGTCTGGCGCGCCCGGCAGCTGTGCTCCCACCCGATCACCCCGTCCGTGGAGACCGTGCCCTGGCACCTGATGCCACCCGCACGGGTCCTCGACCGGCTGCGTACAAGCGGCGACGGGCTGTCCGAGGACGAGGCCGCGACGCGGGCCAGGGGCGGCTCGGGGGCAGGTACGACGCCCGGGACCACCCTGCTGTCGGCATTCGTCGAGGAGTTGGCCAACCCGTTGACGCCGGTGCTCGCCGGCGGCGCCGCCCTGGCCGCCGCCGTGGGTTCCCGGGCGGACGCCGTGCTGGTCGCCTCGATCACCGCCGCGTCGGCGCTGGTCGGCGGTTTCCAGCGGGTCCGGACCGAGCGCGCGCTCGCCGAGCTGACCGCCCGCTCGGCGGCCGGGGCACGGGTACGGCGCGGGGGCCGCGAGCGACCGGTCACCGCGGAGGACCTGGTGCCGGGAGATGTCATCCTGCTCAGGCCCGAGGACGTGGTGCCCGCCGACTGCCGGTTGCTGCGGGCCGACGGGCTGGAGGTCGACGAGTCGTCGCTGACCGGCGAGGCCCTGCCCGTGGCCAAGGACCCGGCTCCCGTGGTGGCCTCGCACCTCACGGACCGCCGCTCGATGCTCTACGAGGGCACCACCGTCTCCGCCGGGGAAGCCGTCGCGGTGGTCGTGGCCACGGGGGCCGCCACCGAGGTCGGGCGCACCATGGTCACCGCGCGGGAGGCGGCACCGGTCACCGGGGTCGAAGCGCGGCTGTCGTCGCTGACCAAGGCCAGCCTGCCGTTGGCGACGGTCTCCGCGGTGGCGGTGGCCGGGGCCGGGCTGCTGCACGGCCGCCCGCTCGCCCAGAGCCTGGCGTCGGCGGTGAACCTGGCTGTCGCCTCGGTCCCCGAAGGGCTGCCCTTCCTCGTCAACGCCGCCCAGTTGGCCTCCGCGCGCCGGCTGGCCGACCACGGCGCGCTGGTGCGCAATCCGCGCACGATCGAGGCGCTCGGCCGGGCCGATGTGCTGTGCTTCGACAAGACCGGCACCCTTACCGAGGGGAATCTGCAGCTCGCCGCCGTCAGTGACGGGGACCGTACGCTGCCCCTCGACCGACTCGGCACCTCGCACAAGACGGTCCTGGCCGCCGCGTTGCGTGCCACACCGGCGGCCCGGCAGTCCGAGCCGATGTCCCACCAGACCGACCGGGCCGTGGACGAGGGTGCCCGCCTGGCCCGGGTGTCGGTCGGTCGTGGGGCGCCTGGCTGGCGGCGCACCGACACCCTGCCCTTCGATCCCTCCCGCGCCTACCACGCCACGGCGGGCCGTACCCCGGGCGCCACCCGGCTCAGCGTCAAGGGCGCTCCCGAGATCGTGCTGGGCCGCTGCCGGCGCAGGCGCCTGAACGGGTCCGAGACGGTGCTCGATCAGTCCGGACTCGCGGCGCTCGCCACGGCGACCGAGGAACTGGCGGGCGAAGGCCGCCGCGTCCTGGCGGTGGCCGAACGCACCATGCGACCGGGCGAGGAGCTCACCGACGACGCGGTACAGGACCTGGTCTTCATCGGTTTCGTGATGCTGGCCGACCCGGTGCGCCCCGGCGCCGCGTCGGCCACCGCGCGGCTGCGCTCGGCCGGCGTGCACACGGTTCTGCTGACCGGGGACCACGCCGCCACCGCCGAGGCCATCGCGGCCTCGGTCACCGGCGATCCGGATCAAACCGTGTGCACCGGGCCGGAGTTGGACGAGCTGGACGACGACGCGCTCGACGTGCTGCTGCCGAAGGTGGATGTGATCGCCCGGTGCACCCCGCGCCACAAGGTCCGCATCGTCCAGGCGTACCAGCGCCTCGGCCGGGTCGTGGCGATGACCGGCGACGGCGCCAACGACGCCCCCGCCATCCGTCTCGCCGACGTCGGTATCGCCCTGGGGCGGCGAGGCACGCCCGCGGCCACCGCCGCGGCCGATCTGGTCATCGGTGACGACCGCCTGGAGACGATCGTCACCGCACTGACCGAGGGCAGAGCGATGTGGACCTCGGTCAGGACGGCGCTGGCCATTCTGATCGGTGGCAATCTGGGCGAGGTCACCTTCGGTGTGCTCACCTCCGCGCTGGCCGGCAGCTCCCCGCTGAGCGCCCGTCAGATCATGCTCGTCAATCTGCTCACCGACCTCGCTCCCGCACTGTCCATCGCCGTGCGCACCCCGGCCGAGAGCACCGGTGAACAGCTGCTGGAGGAAGGCCCACAGCAGTCGCTGGGCACCGCGCTCACCCAGGAGATGCTGCAGCGCGGGCTGACCACCGCCCTCGGTGCGGGGCTCGCCTGGGCGGCCGCACGCTTCACGGGCACACAGCGCCGTGCCGCCACGGTGGCTCTGGCCGCGGTGGTCGGCACCCAGCTCGCACAGACCCTCATCAGCGGCGGAACGGACCGTCAGGTGCTGGCCGCCACCATCGGCTCCGCCGCCGTGCTGGTCGGGATCATCCAGACCCCCGGCATCAGCCGGTTCTTCGGTTCCACCCCGCTGGGTCCCGTCGGCTGGGGCATCGCCCTGGCGGCCATCACCGGCGCCACGTTGCTGCACTCGGCGTTGAAGCCGCTCTCGTGCCGCCTGGCCGGAACCGGCTGGCTGAACGAGAAGGCCGAGGGGGCCGACGACGCCGGGGAGGCCGCGCCACTGCCGTCGGCAGCCGCTGCCCTCGCCATGGCGCCCCTCACCTGGCTGAACGGAGCACTGTCGCGCCTCGGTGTGTCCGTACCCGGTCTCGGATCGCCGACCGACCCTGGCGCAGGCATGCCGGGAATCGGTCCGGGCCTCGACTGATCACCGGTCGTCGGGGTGCTCGCCCGTGGAGGTACCGGTGTTCGCGCCACCGATGACGGGAGCCGCTGCCGGGCAGTCGACGAGATGACTGCCCGGCAGCGGCCGCTGCTCGGCCGGTGGAGGCCCGGCTCAGGCCGGGCTGTTGCGCAGCTCCGTCAGCGTCGACGCGGTCAGCGGCCGGGGGCTGTGATCCGGATCGACGAGGACGACGGTGCAATCGGCCGCGTGGGTGAGGGCCGTGGTGAAGCTGCCGTCGGCGAACTGGGCGAGGGGGCCGCGTGGGGAGCGTCCCACCGCGACGGTGCCGGCGTGGACGTCGGCGGCGTGCTGCGCCAGGACGCGCCCGGCGGCCGCGTGATCTCCCACGCTGGTGAGGATCTGGCCGGTGGCGGCGATGCCGTGTGCCGCGAGGCGGTCGAGGTGTGCGGTCACCGCGGCGCGGGCCTGGTCGGTGTCCTCGGTGTCGACAGCCTGTCCTTCGACGACGGCGGTCTGCTGCACATGGACCACCTCCAGGGGGCTGCCGGCGGCACGGGCGAGTTCCGCCGCGGTGTCGACGATGACGGAGGCCCGGTCGTGGGAGCCGACGGCGACGATGAGCGGAGGCGTGCCGACCGTCGCCGGCGCGCCGACCGGGGTGAGTGCCGGCGTGACGGGCGAGCCGTCGGCGGTGTGCTGTTCGGCCTGGTGGAGCAGGCGGTGGCCGCTTGCCAGGACGGGGATGGCGAGCAGGAAGGTCGCGGCGCCGACGTAGAAGGGGACGCTCAGATCGGTGGCGTCCGCGAGCTTGCCGGCGACGTAGGGGGCGAGACCGCCGCCGATGAAGCGCAGGAAGCCGTAGGCGGAGGAGGCCACGGGACGCTCGACGGGGGAGACGAGCATGACTGCCTGGGTCGTGAGGGTGTTGTTGATGCCGATGAAGGCGCCGCTGACGATGACCGCCACGATGACCACGGCCGGAGTGGTGACGTCGGCGGCGATGACGGCCATCACGATGCCGAGGCCGAGCAGGTTGGCGTAGAGGACCGGGGCGGTGCCGAAACGCGCCTGGAGGCGCGGGGCGAAGAAGACGCTGAAGGCTGCCACCAGCAGACCCCAGCCGGTGAAGACCAGGCCGAGCTGATGCGCGTTCAGCTTCATGGGGTAGGGGGCGTAGCCGAGCATGGTGAAGAAGCCCCAGTTGTACAGCAGGGCCATGATGCCCATGGTCAGCAGACCGCGGTGGCGCAACGCCCTGAGCGGGGCCATGGGTGAGGTCCGGCGCTGTGGCTTGGGCAGGGACGGGACGAAGGCGAGGGTCGCGGTCAGGGCGATGGCCATGAGGACGGCGACGCCGAAGAAGGGGCCGCGCCAACTGATGGCGCCCAACTCGCCGCCCAGCAGCGGGCCCACGGCGATACCGAGGCCCAGGGCCGTTTCGTACAGGATGATCGCGCCGCCGAAGCCACCGCTGGCCGAGGCGACGATGACGGCCAGTGAGGTGGCGATGAAGAGCGCGTTGCCCAGCCCCCATCCGGCGCGGAAGCCGACTATGCCGTTGATGGAGCCGCTCGTGCCGGCCAGGGCGGCGAAGACGACGATGATGACCAGGCCTATGACCAGGGTGCGTTTCGCGCCGAGGCGGCTGGAGACCCAGCCGACGATCAGCATCGCCACCGCCGTGACGATCAGGTAGCTGCTGAACAGCAGGGAGACCTGGCTGGGTGAGGCGTGCAGGCTTTCGGCGAGGGCGGGCAGGATCGGGTCGACCAGTCCGATGCCCATGAACGAGATGATGCAGGCGAACGCGACGGCCCAGACGGCCTTGGGTTGCTTGAACGGGCCGGCGGCCGTCCCGTGCGATGCACTCATTGCAGTGTTCTCTTTCGAGCGGTGTCGTTGAGTTCGAGCTGTCGTGCAGTGCGAGTGGTTGTGGTGATGGTGGGAAGGGTCAGGAGCGGGCTTGGCGCTGCCGGATCGCCCGGGCGAGAGCCGGGAGTGCGACCTTGACCGTGTGCTGCTCCGGCCCGGTCAGTTCCATGACCAGTTCGCGCAGAGCCTCCGTGTGCTGGGCGCGACGCCACCGGAAGATCTCGAGGCCGCTGTCGGTGGTGGCGCGGGCGCGCACAGAGCGCACCAGTTGCTCCACCACGATCATCAGGTCTTCGGGCGATGCCTCGGCGACCTCAGGGTCCATAACCCGGCTATGCATAATCGTATTATGCATCTAGGTGTAGTGCGAAACAATAGGTCGGCCGGACCGCGGGATCGGCCATGCGGTTGTCGTACGCGGCCGTTCCGGGTGTCACGACGGCGCGTCGAGCTCGACGGGGGAGGCGACCGGACGCGCTTCCCCGTTGCGTGCTGCACGCTTCTGGGCCGGTGCCCCAGTCCACCATCGCGTCCTCCGGAAGACTCCGGGCGGTGAGGGAAGCGGGGGGGGAGGGGGAGCGCGGCCTGCGCTGGATCGACGGTTGCACGCACCGGCCGAGGGCTCATGTCGAGCACCGCTTCCGCGGGCAGGGCCGGCCGTCGCACTCCGGCCGCCCACGCGCCCGTGCGATGGGTCCGAAACCGCAGGGCCGGGCCGCGCAGCAGGACTGCGCGGCCCGGCCCAAGGCGCCCGGCGGGCGGGTGGTCAGCGGCGGCGCCGAGTGACGCCGGGAAGTCCCACCATCCGCCAGATCCTGACTTCGCGTACCAGTCCGGGCATCTCCCGGAGCAGCACGGTGGTCGCGAGGCCCGCCACGAGCAGCACCTCGGTGATCAGTACTCGCTTGGCCATGTCCGTACTCCTAGGTCGTCGTCTGCGGTCGTGAACGCCGCCTCACCCCGGGGGGAGATTCGGCATGGTTTTCGCGATCGCGTTGTGCTTCCTCCAGTGGATTCCGGTCGAGCGCCGGGCGTCGGCCGTCCCGTCCTTGTGGTGTCCGGTCTGACGGTTGTAAGGGCCTCTGTTGCCCTGGTGCAGGCCGGAGACATGGCTCGGTGTATCGGGCCTCACGTCCGGCTTACCCACTCGGATGCTGCCCATCCTCTGCTCCTTGCCGTTCTAGGGTTGTTCGGTCAGTTCCGCGAAGAACTGGTCGACGGCCGGCCATACCCGGCTGCCGCCGGACAGCCCCCGCCACTCCCGTCGCACGGCCGCGACCACCCGGAAGCAGTCGTCGATCGGGGTGATCCAGTGCTCCTGTGCGGAGCGTGCGGTGTTCACCAGCAGCGCCTCCATGTCGGGTTCCAGGGTGGCGAGCGGCGGGCAGTCCGCGACGACGTCACGCCATGCCACCGGGTCCGCCTCCCAGCGGGTGGCACCCGCCGGGCTGGGATAGTGCGCGGTCACCGTGCCGTCCGCGCGCCGTACGAAGAAGGCGAGCCCCACGGGGACACCCAGTGCCCGAGTACCCACCGGAGGCAGGCGCACCCGCCGCCGCGGCACCAGCCGGTACCGCCCCTCACTCGCTCCGGCCTCGGCGAAGAGCAGGGAGCAGGGCCGGCAGGCGCACAGCACCTCCTCGCCGCTCGTGCCGAGCAGATGGCGGTGCTCGGAGGGGATGTCCGCGCCGCACAGGTCGCAACGCTCCGCGTCCGTGCGACGCTCGGCGGCGGAGCGGATGACGCGGGCGAGGGCACCGGAGGTCATGACCGGTCCCCGACGGATGCCGTACGCAGGGTGAGCGCTTCGAGCGGTACGAAGGTGCTCGGCCGCCCCTCGCCCCCGGGCGCGCGCTCGACGCCGGAGAGCTCGGGGGCCAGGGTGAGCACGGCCTCGCGGACCGCGTCCTCCAGTTCGGCAGCGGAGGACCCGCATCCCTTGGCGGCCAGTCTCACCCGGGCGACGCCCTCCTCCACGCCCATCAGTTCGACGTCCCCGCCCCGCTCCCGCACCGAAGGGCGCAGAACGGCGACGGCGCGCTCGGCCCGGCGCTCGGGCGGTTCGGGGTGGATGCCGTGCAGTACGAGGAGGTGGCCGATCAGCTCATCGTTGACCATGCGGTCCACGAGGTGGGGGTGTGCGCCGTCCATGACCCGGGCCAGGGCCTCACCGTAGACCGCGGCGAGGACCTGCACGGCTTCGATGGCCACGCCGGTCATGGGGCCGGGAGCGCCTTCGAGCTGCTCGAGCAGCAGGTCGAGCCGCGCCAGCCGCTCCGCGACCGTCGCCTCGTCGAGCCGTGCGGTCTCAGGCATGCGCCGCTCCGTACGTGGGTGAGTGCAGCTTGGTCAGCGTGTTGCCCTTGCCGAGGTACATGTGCACGCCGCAGGGCAGACAGGGGTCGAAGCTGCGGACGGTGCGCATGATGTCGACGCCCTTGAAGTCGTCGGGACCGTTCTCCTCGAAGATCGGCTGCCCCATGACGGCGTCCTCGTACGGGCCGGGAGTGCCGTACATGTCCCTCGGGCTGCCGTTCCAGGGCGTCGGCGGGTAGGGGTGGTAGTTGGCGATCTTCTTGTCCTTGATCACCAGATGGTGGGAGAGGACACCGCGCACCGCCTCGTGGAACCCGCAGCCGATCGCCTCGTCCGGCACCTCGTAGTTCTCGAAGACCTTCGTCTCGCCGGCACGGACGAAGCCCATCGCCTTCTCAAGGAAGTAGAAGGCCATGGCGGCGGCGTACGCGACGAAGTACGGCCGGGCCCGGTCGCGTTCGAGCGTGTTGCTCCACTGGGGGATCTTCCACTCCAGTGTCATCTCGGGCAGCTGTTCGCTCTTGGGCAGCGAGATCTGCACGCTGTGACCGGTGGCCTTGACGTAGGGCGTGTCGACCAGCCCGTTGAGCGCCGTCGACCACAGGCGGGCCAGGGGACCGCCGCCGGTGTCGAGCGCGAGGTGCTCGTCGCTCGTCCTGTCGTACCACCGAGGGCTCATCACCCAGCTGTAGTTGCCGCTGAAGTCGCGCTTCTGCGGCATGGGGACCGTGGTCTGGTTCCAGGGGTGGCGCATGTCGACGGGGTTGCCGAGCGGATCGTGGGTGACGAACGCCTGCTCGTTGATCCAGTCCTCGTAGTAGGAGCTGCCCAGCAGCACCCTGATGCCCAGGTTGATGTCGACGAGGTCGTTCGTGACGAGCTTGCCGTCCACGACGACGCCGGGGGTGACGTACATCGCCTTGCCCCACTCGCTCATCGTCTCGTAGCGGTAGTCGCACACGTCCGGGTTCTGCCAGGCGCCCCAGCAGCCGAGCAGGATGCGGCGGCGGCCGACCTCCTCGTAGCCGGGCAGTGCCTCGTAGAAGAAGTCGAAGACGTCGTCGTTCATCGCGACGGCCTTCTTGACGAAGTCGATCACGCGCACCAGGCGGGAGAGGTAGTCGGTGAACGTGGTCGGCTCCGGCATCGTGCCCACGCCGCCCGGATACATGGTGGACGGGTGCACATGGCGCCCTTCCATCAGACAGAACATCTCCCGGGTGATCCGGCTGACCTTCAGTGCCTCCTTGTACACCTCGCCCTCGAACGGGTTGAAGGCACGCATGATCTCGGCGATGGTCCGGTAGCCGTGGATCGCGCCGTTGCGCGCCTCGGTGCGCGCGGCCTGGGCCAGCAAGCTCGGGTTTGTGGACTTGACCATGGCCTCGCAGAAGTCGACGAAGACCAGGTTGTCCTGGAAGATCGTGTGGTCGAAGATGTATTCGGCCGCCTCGCCCAGGTTGACGATGGTGTCGGCGAGCATCGGAGGCTTGATGCCGTAGGCCATCTGCTGGGCGTAGTTGGAGCATGTGGTGTGGTTGTCGCCGCAGATTCCGCAGATGCGCGACGTGATGAAGCCCGCGTCGCGCGGGTCCTTGCCCCTCATGAAGACGGAGTAGCCCCGGAAGAGCGACGAAGTGCTGTGACACTCCACCACTTCCCGGTTCGCGAAGTCGATCTTCGTGTAGATGCCGAGATTGCCGACGATCCGGGTGATCGGGTCCCAGGACATGTCCACGATCTGCGCGGGCTTGCGCTTGGCGCCCCGCGCCTCGGTTGCCGTCATGTCCGTGCTTTCCTCGCTCTCTTTCGCTCGGTGTGTCTCAGGGGCGCCAGTGCGCGTCGTAACCGCTCGTCAGCTCGGATTTGGGGTGACGCCACTTGGGCTCGCGGTTCACGGCCATGTTGGTGATGCCGCGCAGTCGCCGGATGACGGCCCCGTAGGGCCTGATGAGGGCCGAGGAGATGGTGGCGCCCGTCGGCTCGTCCATGAACGGCATGAAGGCGTCCGGGAAACCGGGCATCGTGCAGCCGATGCAGATCCCGCCCACGTTCGGGCAGCCGCCCACGCCCGACATCCAGCCGCGCTTGGGCACGTTGCAGTTGACGACCGGGCCCCAGCAGCCCACTTTCACCTGGCACTTGGGGGAGTTGTAGTCCTTGGCGAAGTCGGCCTGCTCGTAGTACGCGGCGCGGTCGCAGCCTTCGTGCACCGTCTTGCCGAACAGCCACTGCGGCCGCAGCATGTGGTCCAGTGGGGGTGGCGGCGCCGACCCGGCCGCGTGGTACAGGACCCACGTGAGGGTCTCCATGAAGTTCTCGGGCTGGATCGGGCAGCCCGGTACGTTCACGATCGGCAGCGCGCCCTGTGATCTGAAGTCCCAGCCCAGGTAGTCGGCCAGGCCCATGGAGCCGGTCGGGTTGCCGGCCATCGCGTGGATCCCGCCGTAGGTGGCGCACGTTCCGACGGCGACGACGGCCCAGGCACGGGGAGCGAGGTGGTCGATCCACCAGTTGAGGGTGAGCGGCTTGCCGGTGTCCGGGTCGTTACCGAACGAGGTCCAGTAGCCGTCGCCCTGGATGATCTTCTGGTTGGGGATCGACCCCTCGATGACCAGGATGAACGGCTCCAGCTCGCCCCGTGCCGCGGCGCGGAAGGGCACGAGGAAGTCCTCGCCGCCCATGGTGGGTGAGAGCACCTTGTTGTGCAGGTTCACCTTGGGCAGGCCCGGTACGAGTCCGAGGACGATGTCCTCGATGGCCGGCTGACCGGCGGCCGTCATCGAGACGGTGTCGCCGTCGCAGCTCATGCCCTCGGAGATCCACAGAATATGGATCTCGTCGAAGCCGCTTCTCTGATCGGCCCGCTCGGGGTTTTGGCTGACCTTCGTGGTCCCGCTCATGTGCTCGGCCTCCCTTGCAGTCGGTCCCGGAGTCGGTCGTAGGCCGCGGCCACCGGTCCGGCGAACGCCAGGGCGGGGGGCTCGACGGGCGTGTTGGGGTGTGGTCGGGTGGGGGCGGTCTGCTTGGCCCGCGCGAGGAGCCGCCCCAGTTCGTCCAGTTCTCTCTGGGAGACCGCGTCACGAAGTTTCGGCATCAGCTCGCCCTCCTCCTCGCGCAGGTGCTCCTCGATCTCCTGGCGCAGGCGCGCGACGAGTTCGCGCTCGCGCTCGTCGTCCGCGCAGAGTTTGTCCAGTGCCAGAAGGGTCTTCTCGGCCGTCACGTGCTGGGCCAGGTGGTCGTCGATCTCCTGCTCCGCGTCCGGGAGCACCTTCCTGGCCAGCGGATACACCATCAGCTCCTCGACCGCCGTGTGCCTGGAGAGTTCACGGACGAGGGTCTCGACCACGGCGCGGCGCTGCGGTCCGGAGGCGGCGGCGTAATAGTCGCGGAACAGCTGCTCGACCATACGGTGGTCGTGCTTCAGCAACTCGATGGCGTCCATGACACCCTTCCCGGTCCAGGACGGTGGTCGTCCGCCGGTCCGGCGGGGCAGTCGGCGCCAGGAGCCAGAGAGCGGATGGCGCCGTGCAGCCGGGCCATCACCTCGGGCGGCATGGTCTCCACCCGGTCCAGGATGAGCGCGGCCCTGGGATCGGTGGCGCGCGCCTCCCGCTTCTCGTCGTCCGTGAGCACCAGGGTCCGCAGGGTCAGAATCTCGTCGATCTCCGCGGCGTCATGGAGGTCGCCCGGGCTCTCGGGCGCCACCTGCGGATGATCGGGCAGGATGATCGGGGACGACAGCACGAGACCGTCCGTGCCCTCCTCACCGGCGAGCACCGGGAAGGTGTGCAGATTGGCGCAGGTCCGGACCTGCTCCGCCAGCTCCTCCGGAGGGTCGATGGAGGAGAAGAAGGCGACTCCCTCGCCACCGATGAGGGTGTGCGTGGCGATGAGAGCGTGCCGCAGCGCCTCGTCACGTCCGGTCTCAGCAGGCACGCCGCCGCAGGTGTTCTCCGTGCGTACCCGCAGTCGGTGCAGGGATCCGCGGCCGGGGAGCCGTTCGGCGTGCAGTGTCGTCCGTGCCCGGACCGGCCGGCGTCGGCGCACCAGCCGTCCGGTACCACCGGGCAGCTCTTCGGTCTCCTGGCCACCGGGAGCGCCGAAAGAGAACTCCCTTTCCCCGTCCATGAGACCGTCCAACGGGACGACGAAGTCTTCCTCGCGGGGTACGGCCTCGTCGAAGGCCAGGTACACGGCCCCTGAGGCCTCCACGGAGTCCGCCGGTGTGTAGCGGCCCTCCTCGTTCCGGCGCTCTACGGCCCTGTGCTGCATCTGCAGGTAGCGCACGCGAACCCGGACCACTGCGCCGGAGTCCGCCCGCAGCAGGCACTCGGTCTGCTGCTGCCAGGACTCCACGGAGCCCGAGATGCTCGCCGCCACCGGGCCGTGTGCTTCCGCCCAGGCGCGCGGCGCCAGGATGCCGAACTGCCAGCGCACCCGGTTCTTGACCGACGATCGCCGGTACGGATAGAGGAGGTACCCCTCGTAGAGGACGGCGTCGGCGACCGCGCACGCCTCGTCGACCGCGGAACCCGCCGCGCGCGTGCTTCCGGACTTCCTGTCGGGGTCGCTCACCGTCGCTCCTCACTCACAGACCGTCCGTATTGCGGTGGTTTATAATGATCACACCCTTTTTCGTCGTCGGCACGTATTGGCGGCGGATGGGTGAGTGGCGCGTCGAGTCCGGCCGACGTGGGGCTCGCAACCGGCGACCGATGCCGTGTCGGTGCGGTGTGAGGGGGTACTGCGGGGGAGGACTCCCGGCTGTCGGCTCCGGCGTCGAGAGACACGGAACCCGATGCGGAACGAGACGGAGGCGGCGGCGATGGGCATCCAAGGCGAGGACTTGTCGCACCACAGGAGTCCGGTGGGTGACTCGGCGGCCCGCCTGGCCCAGGACACCGCGCAGTTGGCGCGGCACGAGTTGCTCGCGGTGGAGAGTGAGGTCAGGGCCGCGCTGCGGCGGATCGGCGCGGGCGGAGCCCTGTCGGGCGCCGCCGCGGTGTGCGGCGTCCTGGCGTTGTGGTCGGCACACGAGACGTTGCTGCGGTCGCTGGAGCCGGTACTTCCGGGCGCCCGCGCCCCCGCGCCCCCGCCGTGCTCTGCGGCGCCTATGCCATGGGCGCGCTGGCCCTCGCCCAGGCTGCCCGCAAGCGCCTGAGTGCCGCGGCGGGGCCATCGGCAAAGGCCCTCGACCAGGAGGCGGACGAGGCCGCGCGGTCCGGGCCGGGACGTGGCCACCGGGGGTAAGGGACCCGGTCGGCGGCACCGCCGGAGGGATCAGCCGCCGGATCGCCGCGATCGGGCCGGGGCCGCTGCCGGGGGACACCGAGCGGCTGTCGGTGCCGCGGAGGCCGCTGCCGTTGCGCCAACCGGGTGGTCGCGAAGCGGCGGTCGCGGCGCGGGGTGCCTTCATGCCGTCGCAGTGGCAGGCTGCGGGCTCGGACCGAGGCCGCCCGGTGAGCCGCGGCCCCGCCGGGCCGCACCATGGTCGCGCGCCGTGGGGGGCTGTCGGCCGCTTCGGAGCGTGCACGGAAGGAGGGGGCTCATGGAGAGGATCCCCGTCGACTCCGCCCACCCGGCCGGTGCCGGTGGAGCGGCCACCGAGTCGGTGTACCTGCGCGTGCGAGCCGCGCAGGCCGGGAGCACAGCTGTCGGTGACGCAAGCGCCTGGGACCTGTTCCGCATGGCCTTCGCCTCGGTGGCCCCACCCGGGGCTCACCGGCACTCCGCCACAGACGGTGGCTGCGCCCGCCGGTGACCGGCCCTTTTTCGGAGCCGGTGGTGCGTCACCACACGTGGCACAGTGAGGCCATGTGCGGTCGATATGTGTCCACCCGCAGTCCAGAAGACCTGGTCTGGCTCTTCCACGTCACCGACTGGAACCGGCAGGACGTCCTGGAGCCGAGCTGGAACGTGGCGCCGACCGACGAGGTGTGGGCGGTGCTGGAACGCACGCCTCGCGGTGGCGGCACCGCCAGGCGACAGTTGCGGCCGCTGCGGTGGGGGCTGGTGCCGTCCTGGGCGAAGGACACGAAGATCGGCGCCAAGATGATCAATGCCCGGGTGGAGACGATCCACGAGAAGCCGGCCTTCCGCCGTGCCTTCCTCAAGCGGCGCTGTCTGCTGCCCGCGGACGGCTTCTACGAGTGGCAGCAGGTCCAGGCGACCGACCGGGTGAAGGCCCACAAGCAGCCCTATTTCATCAGCCCGGAGAACGGGCAGGTGATGGCCCTTGCCGGGCTGTACGAGTTCTGGCGCGATCCCGCGGTGGCCGAGGACGACGACCCCGCGGCCTGGTGGACCACCTGCACCATCATCACCACGGAGGCCACCGACGCCGCCGGCCGCATCCACCCGCGGATGCCGCTGGCGGTCGACCCCGAACGGCACGACGCCTGGCTGGCTCCGGAGCACCAGGACCCGGGCCGGCTGCGCGCCTTGCTGAACCCTCCGGCAGACGGCCGTCTCGACGCACGCCCGGTGTCGGCGGCCGTCAACGATGTCCACAACAACGGGCCCCGGCTGCTGGACCCGGCCGCGCCGTAGATCCGCGGCGGAAGACCACCCGAACAGTCCCGTACCTGCCGTTCAGTTGCTTCGCACCGGATGGGGCAGTGCGAAACGCACCGCGCACACCTGGGGCGAGAAGTGCAGCAGGGCGGGCCCGGACGGCGGCGGCAGCCCGGCCGCCGTCGTCAGCGTCTGCCGCAGTTCCACCACCTCGGCGCGGCACAGGGGCCACGGCTCGTGCTCCACGGACGTCTGCCACAGCACGCGCCCGATGCGAGTGAAGGCACGCCACCGGGAGGTCAGCCACACATCTCTCGCGTCCGGGGTGAACGGTGCGCCCGGGCGGACGGTGAGGCGATAGGACGGAAAGCCTCCACGACGTACCCCGGCGTAGTGCACGGCACCGTCCTCGTTGCGCACCTGCAGAGCCCCGAGGTGGTAGGGCGCGCCGATCAGCCATGCCGCCAGCATGGCCCGGGTGGTGACCTCCAGGGAAAGGAACCACACCCCGTCGAGACCGTCGGAACGGCGTACGTAGGTACGCAGATTGGTCTCCGCGAAGGACAACGGTGTGGGCGGCAGAACGCCCGGGCGCAGGCCCGCCATGACGAAGGGCGTGAATCCCACCCACGCCGTGTCGTCGTAGGTGTCGACGGTCAGACCGGCCGGCAGCAGCGCCTGCACACGGCGCGGTTCGTAGGGCCAGTGGACGAAGGTCTGGCTGAGCCATCGCGCCTTGAGCACGGGCAGGACGACATGCCGCCCGGTGGTGTGCGACACCATGCGCCCAGCCTACGCACGCGACCGAGCGAACTGCCGGACGCGGCGATGACGATCCCCAGCACCACGGTCACCACCACCCACGCGTACGTGCCGTTCGCCACCGCGGCGCGAACCCCGCCCGAGGTCTCGGCGACGCCGCTCAGGGCCTGTGCTGCCCGGCCCAGGCGGCCGGGAGCGGCACGGCGACGACGGGGCATCGGGCGTGGCGCAGTACGCCCTGGCTCACCGAGCCGAGCAGCATGCCGGCGAAGCCGCCGTGGCCCCGGGTCCCCACCACCAGGGCCAGCGCGTGGGCGGAGGCGTCGGTCAGTGCCTTCACGGGATGGCCATCGACCACCTCGTGATGCGACTCCACTTGCGGGTGGGCGGCGCTGGGCCCGGCCACCGTCTCGGAGAGCAGCCGCCCGCACTCCCGCTGCGCCGCGCCTTCGTCGGTCACCCCGAGCAGCCCCGGGTGCCGCACATAGAGCGCCCGCAGTGCCGCGCCGCGCAGGGCGGCCTCCTCGAAGGCGAAGTCGACGGCCGCCGCGGAACTGGCGCTGCCGTCCACACCGACGACCACGAACGCGGGCTCCTCGATGGGGTGTTCCGGCTCGGGCACGACGACCACGGGGCAGTGCGCGTGCGATATGACAGGCAGGGCGATCGAGTCGGAGCCGAACATCTCCCTCATCCGGCTCAGGTGCCACGATCCGAGTACGACGGCCGTGGCGTCGTGGCTGTGCTCCCGAAGGACCGGCACCGGGTTCCCCTCGGCCAGCAGTCCGGACACCTCGATCCGCGGCTGCCGCTCGTGCGCGATGACCACCGCTGCCTCGAGGACATGCCGGCCGGCCTCGTGCAGCGCCTGATCGCGCACCTGCCAGGAGCGCGGCAGCTCCCATCTCCGGAACTCCGTGGTGGGCACGGTGTCGGCGTGCACCAGACGCAGGGGCACCCGGCGGCGTGCGGCCTCATCGGCCGCCCAGACCACAGCCACCCGCTTGACCGGGTCGGGATCGACACCGACCACGATCGGGCGGCGGTCATCCGGTCGGGTCATCGCCATCTCCAGCCGCTCAAGTCCGACACGTCGCTCGCCCGGCTCGTCCGCCTGTCGTTCTGATCGCGCATTCGAGCCCTCCGGCCGAGCTCCGCGTTCCTCACCAGTGTGGACGCCGACCCGCGCGCAGGCATGGGCCGACCGGTGCATCCCGGGCGCTCCGCGGGCAGTGCGTTGCACGCGATGGAGTCGGTGTGCTCGGACCAGTGGTACGGGGCGCATCTGGCCGTGGATCACCTGGTGGGTCTCGGACATCGGCGGATGGTGTTCGCCACCCGCGACGACGGTCCCACCGTGCGCACGGTGCGGGCCGCCCTGAGCGAGATCGCCGCCGCGCATCCGCTGGTCGAGGGCTGGGCCTGGGTGCCGGGTTCGTCCGGGTCCGGTGCCGAGGCACAGCGCGACGGGGACGGGACCGCACTTTCGGCCGCCTCCTTGCGCGAGCCGGGCGTGACGGCGGCCGTACTGCACGGGAACGTGGACGCCCTGATGATCGTGCAGTGGCTTGCCGCGAGCGGTGCGCGCGTTCCGCGGAACTGTTCGGCCGTCGCCTACGACAACGTGGTGGTCGGTCTCGGCACCCCACCGCTGACGGCCGTGTCGCCGCCGAAGGGTGAGGTGGGTCGGGTGGCGGCCGAGGTGCTGCCGGGGCGGCTCGACGGTTCGTACCGGAACCCCGCGCGTCCGGTGCAGCGCACCGAGCTGTGGCCGACGCTGACCGTGCGGGGCTCCACAAGGGAGCGGACGTCCGCGCCTTGATGAGTGTTCGACCGTGTGGCCCTTCCTCTCGGCGGTCCCTTGACCGTTACCGGCTCGGCCGTGAGGATTCCCGTGTTCCGCACAGACCGTGTCCGCACGGACACGCAGGAGCCTCGCGTGCACAGCACCACCGAGTGAGGAGTTGCCGCGCCCAAATGACCCACTCCCAGCCCGGTCCCGGTTTCCGTCCCCGGGCCGCCCTTGCGATGTCCCCGGAGGCCGCCGCGGCCGTCCTCGACCGCGAGTCGCTCGACGCGCTCGCCGCCCTCTGCGACCTCGTACTCCCCGTCCTCGACGACCTCACCACACCCACGGCCCGGGCAGTCCTCGCCGATGTCGAACTCCTGGTGACCGGCTGGGGCTGCCCTCCGCTGGACGGGTCCGTGCTGCGGGCGGCACCACGGTTGCGTGCGGTCGTGCACACCGCGGGCAGCGTCCGGGCCCACATCACCGACGCCTGCTGGGAGCGCGGTATCGAGGTGTCCTCCGCCGCTTCGGCCAACGCCGTGCCGGTCGCCGAGTACACCCTCGCGATGATCCTGCTCACCGGCAAGCAGGTCCTGGAACGCGCCCGCGCCTACCGCACCTCCCGCAACCGTGACGACGGGCTGAGCACACCGGGCACCGTCGGCAACTTCCGCCGCACCGTGGGCATCCTGTCGGCATCGCTCATCGGCCGCCGCGTCATCGAGCTGCTGCGCCCGCACGACCTCGACGTGCTCCTCCACGATCCGTACGCCACCGGGGCCGATGTGGCCGAACTCGGTGTCACCCGCGTCGAACTGGACGAGCTCTTCGCGCGCAGCGACACCGTCAGCGTGCACACGCCGCTGCTGCCCGCGACCCGTGGTCTGGTCAGCCGCGAGCTGATCGAGTCGATGCGGCCCGGAGCCGTGCTGATCAACACCGCCCGCGGTGCGGTCGTCGACCAGGACGCGCTCGCCGACGCCGCCGTGGCGGGCCGCATCCGCGCCGTCCTCGACGTCACCGATCCCGAAGTACTGCCTCCCCAGCACCCGTTGTGGGAGTGCGCGAACGTGCTCATCACCCCCCACCTGGCCGGCTCCCAGGGCAACGAGTGTCGCCGGCTGGCCGACCTCGCCCTGGCCGAGATCGGCCGCTGGGCCTCGGGCGCCGGCTTTCTGCATCCGGTACGACGCGAAAGGGCGGCGATCCAGGCATGAGCACTCCCTTCGAACTGCCCCTGGAGGACGGCGAGTCGAGCCCGTACACCGGGTACACCCGCGCCCACTGGGAGGCCGTGGCGGACGGGCTGCTGACGTCGGCATGGCGCTGGAGCACACCGGGCGGCGCCCTGCTGGATCTGCCCGGACGGCCTTCGTGCTCGGGGTGCGGTCCGACGGTCTGGAGGGCTATGCCCGCACGTTCCTCGCCGCCGCGTTCCGCGTGGCGGGCGCGGGCGGGGACGATCCGCACGGCTGGGTGGAGCGGTACGCACGTGGTCTCGCCGCCGGCACCCGCACCCCGGGCCGTGGCGACGCCGAGTCCTGGCCTGTGATCCTGGACCACGATGTGCAGGGCCAGCCGATGGTGGAGTCGGTGTCGGTAGCGCTCGGGCTGCGGCTGACCGCTGCCTGGTTGTGGAAGAACCTCGACCCCGGCGTCCAGGACCGGGCGGAGGGTTGGCTGCGCGGTGCGCTGCGCCACTCGCCCGCGCCGAACAACTGGTACCTGTTCCCCTTCACCGTCGCCGGGTTCCTGGAGTCGGTGGGCCGCGGGGACGCGGAGACCGCGGCGGTCCGGCAGCGTGCGGTGGACCTGCTGGAGGGCTGGTACAGCGGCGACGGCTGGTACACCGACGGCAACGGACGGGCCTTCGACCACTACAACGGCTGGGCCCCGAATCCCTGCGTACCCCCAGGGCACGGCCTGGACTCGATGGGCCCACGTTCCCCGCCTCGCCGGGCGGACCAGCGGCACCTCGGTGCACGTGTCCCTGGCCACCCTCACCGCGGAAGCCGGGCCCGCGCCCGTCGCGGACGCCGTCGCCGCCGTGGCGGTCGACGGCGACGGCGTCGAGGTGACATGGGCCGGGGACGGGGCGCGCTCACTGGTCCGGTTCCGGCCGATGAGCGTGTCACTGCTGGAGTAGGTGCCGGACCGTCAGCCGATGTGGTAGCTGTCCCCGTACACCTTCCAGTCCAGCGGCGGGTCGAGGCTCAGGTTGCCGTTGCGCAGGAAGACACGCTGTTCGGTGTCGACACGGCTGGTGTCGCTGTGGGCCTCCTCCTGCTTCATGGCCCAGACCCGCGCGTCGAGGAAGGCGTTCAGGTACGCCACCTCGGCGCCGCCCTGCGCCGGCGGCTTCGCCGTACGCAGGGCGCGCCTGCGGATGTTGCGGAAGCTCGTGGGGTCGTCCCCGTCGCCGTGCATCACGATGGCGTCGTAGTACGTGAACTGCCCGAGGACCCCCAGACCGTCGGCCTTGCCCTGCTGGACGGCGGGGTTGAAGTACACACGGTCGCGTTCGTCGTTCTGCGCCCGCTGGAACGCCGTGTCCT
Organism: Streptomyces chiangmaiensis; assembly: GCF_036281785.1. NCBI lineage: Bacteria > Bacillati > Actinomycetota > Actinomycetes > Kitasatosporales > Streptomycetaceae > Streptomyces > Streptomyces chiangmaiensis. Next base: position 40,111 of record NZ_JAYWVC010000014.1, read on the forward strand.
GCGCCGCCTTGCGCCAGTCCTTGGGGAAGTTCGGGTCGAGTCCTTCGTGCGAGTCGGTGCCGTTCACCCTGCGCAGTGCGGGCAGGTACTTGGCGAGGACGTTGCCGGGCTTGCGGTCGGTGTAGAGCTGGACGAGGTCGAGCATGTCGTCCGTGCCGGAACAGAATCCGATGATTCCGGCGGTGTAGCCGCGCCCGTCGCCGATGTCCTCGATGTACTTGTACTGGGCCTTCCAGTCCAGGGAGGAGTTCTCCGCGCTCGACACCAGTTTCATGGCGATCTCCTTCTTCGCCGGGTCGTCGAGTCCGATGGCGCGGGCGGCGGTGGGAGCGGCCGCGACGTTCGGAGCGTTGAGCAGGGGGATCGCCGCGAGGGACGTGCCGAACAGGGCGAGGACGGTGCGGCGGGAGGCGCTGCGGGCGCCTGCCGTGTCGGGGGTCGGATGCACCACGGGGGCTCCAAGTGGGTTCGGGGGGTGGGGAGTTGCACTGATAGGAAGGTTTCCTATCAGATCCTCCGAGTGTTGGGTACCCGTCAAGCGCCAGGTTTCGTGGCAGCCACCGCTCCGTCGATTCGCCTCAGGGCAGCGGCTGTTCTGGCCCACGTGCTCGGTGGTGATACCCGGGCGGGAGCGGTGCGCACGCGGTGGGCGCGGACCGCCGGGACGGGTCGACCGGGTGCCGGTTCGACGCAGGAGCCGGACCATGCGCCATGTCCACACTGCCGGGCCCCGGGAGGCGAGGGGCGGTCAGATGCGGCCTCGGCCGGCCACACACGGGCCGCGGTCGCCGGCAGTTCACGGTGACGACCGTGGTCGCCGACCGCTCGGCCCCGCGCATACTGCCCGCCCGCACGCCGGCCCCAGGCCCGAATGGCGGTTCGAGAACCCTTTCGGGTGAACCGGCAGCCTTTCTCCGCGCCGGGCGCGCGGGTGTGCTCCACGATCGCAGTCGGCGGGAGCACGTCTGCCCGCACTGTTGTCCGCCGGGAGTCCGTCGGGGGGTCCGTCGTGCACATCCTGCTCGTGGCCAGCGCGTTCAACAGCCTGGCCCAGCGCGTCCATGCCGAACTGCGTGACCGCGGTCACCTCGTGGCGGTGGAACTCGCCCTTGCGGAGGGGTCGTTGACGGATGCCGTGCGACGGCACGCGCCGCAGCTCGTCCTCGCGCCGATGCTGAAGACGGCGATTCCCCGCGAGGTGTGGGCGGCGTACCCGTGCTTCGTGGTCCACCCGGGTCCGGTGGGGGACCGGGGACCGTCCTCCCTGGACTGGGCGATCCAGGAGGGAGCCGAGCGGTGGGGCGTGACGGTGCTGCAGGCGGTGGAGGAGATGGACGCCGGTGACGTGTGGGCGTCCGTCACCTGTCCCCTGCCCCCGGTGCCCAAGAGCGACCTGTACCGCAACGAGATCGCCGACGCGGCTCTGGCGGCGGTCCTGCTCGCCGTGGAGCGCTTCGCCTCAGGCGCGTACACCCCGCTTCGGCAGGACACCTCGCGGACCCGGCCGTACCTCGACCAGAGCGTGCGGCGGATCGACTGGTACGCCGACTCCACGGAGACCGTGGTGCGCAAGCTGCGCGCCGCCGACTCGCAGCCCGGCGTGCTCGACACACTGCTCGGCGAGGAGTGGTACCTGCACGGAGGCCATCCCGAGGATGTTCTGCGCGGCGCTCCGGGCGAGTTGCTGGCGACCCGGGCCGGGGCGATCTGCCGCGCGACGAAGGACGGGGCCGTCTGGGTCCCCGAGCTGCGCCGTCGGCGCCGCCCGGGGAAGCCTGCCACGTTCCGGCTCCCCGCCGTGAGGGCCCTCGGCGGCCGGAGGCCTCCGGTGCCCCGCCTCCCCGTGCTGCCGGAGCCGGGATGGCGCACCTGGACGGACATCCGTTATCGCGAGGAAGGCGGCGTCGGCTTCCTGTCGTTCTCCTTCGCCGGCGGCGCGATGAGCACCACGCAGTGCCGACGCCTGCTGGACGCCTACCGGGAGGCGTGCGCGCGCCCCACCTCGGTGCTCGTACTGGGCGGGCAACGGGACTTCTTCTGCAATGGGATCCATCTCGGCGTCATCGAGGCCGCCGAGGACCCCGCGGCCGAATCCTGGGCCAACATCAACGCCATCGACGACCTGGTCGAGGCCGTCCTGAGGACCACGGACCGGCTGGTGGTCTCCGCGCTCGCGGGCAACGCCGCGGCGGGTGGCGTGATGCTCGCTCTGGCGGCCGACGAGGTGTGGTGCCGCAGCGGCTGCGTGCTCAACCCGCACTACCGGCTGATGGGTCTGCACGGCTCGGAGTACTGGACGTACACGCTCCCCCGCCGGGTGGGTGGCGCGGCGGCCGACCGGCTCATGAGCGAGGCCCTGCCGATGAGCGCGGCCGGCGCCCATGGACTCGGACTCGTCGACCGGGTCGTCGACTGCGGGCCGCAGGACTTCGCGGCGGAGGTCGGCCGGCTGGCGGCCCGACTGGCGTCACTGCCGGGCATCCGGTCGCGCATCGCGGCGAAGAAGGCGGAACTGGACCGGCAGGAGAGCGTCGAGCCACTGTCCGCCTTCCGGGAACGGGAGCTCGCCGAGATGCACCGGATCTTCCACAACCCCGCCGCCCTGTATCACGAGCTGAGGCGCGCTTTCGTCCGCAAGGAGAAGCCGACGCGTACGCCCGCGTACCTCGCCTGCGCGACGGGCCGCCGGACAGGGGTGGATCCGGTCCGGTCCGGGAGTACGGCCCCCGGAAGGACCATGCCGTGAGCGTCAGTTCGTTCGCCCCCGAGACCGAGGCGCGCTTCGCCCTCGCCCGGCAGGTGGCCGATGCCGTTCTCTTCGAGGGCTCGCCGCTCCACCCGTACCGTGCCTCTGCCGCCAGGAACGGGTTGCGCCGGCAGTTCGGGGTGCTCGTACCGCCGGCCTGGAACGCCGACGACGAGGAGTACGACTTCCAGCACACCGAATGCCTGATGGAACCCAAGGCCGGCGCCACCCTGGCGGTCGAGCTGCGCTTTCTGCGCGCCCGGCGGCCCTCGCAGCAAGCGGCTGGTTCCGAGGGCGAGTTGGAGACGGCGCCCGAGACCGAGACGGGCGACAGACCCTTGGTTCCGCTGGCCGGGGGAACCGAGGAACGCGTCGAGGCGGTCGTGGTGGTGGACGAGCTCGCCGAAGGCGGCGGGATCACGATCCCCTTCGGCCGCCCCGCGGGAGAGGAGAGCGGGCCGATCCTGGACGAGGGCGGCCGCGTCGTCGGACAGCGGGTCTTTCGGCACGAGGAGATCAGCGGGGTGTTGCGGCTCGCGGCACGGCGCCTGGAGGGCCCGTACCGGCTCTTGCGGCTGACCGCCGTCGTCGAGAACACCAGCGCCTGGACGCCCGAGGGGAACCGGAACTCCGACCGGGACGCGGCACTGCGGCACTCCTTGGTCGCCACCCACCTGCTGATGGGGTTGAGCGCCGGGTCGTTCCTGTCGATGACCGATCCGCCCGAGTGGGCGCGAGGCGCGATCGCGGCCTGCCGCAATCTGCACACCTGGCCCGTCCTGGCCGGTGAACCCGGCCGCTCGGACGTGGTGCTGTCCTCCCCGGTCATCCTGGGAGACCACCCGGCCGTGAGCCCGCACACCCCCGGTGCGCCGCTCCAGGTCACCGATATCGACGCGGTCCTCGCCCTGACCCACTCCTCGCCTCCCGAGTGGCGGGAGCCGGGAGGTGTGGCCGGCTCCGACCCCACCCGGGCACCCGACCGGGTCGTGGTGAACGGCCGGCATGTGGTCGCGGGGTGCCGGGTGCTGCTGAACCCGGGCCTGAGGCGCACCGACGCCCAGGACTTCTTCCTGCGGGGACGCACCGCGACGGTGGAGGCCGTGCTGAACGACGTGGACGGCTCGGTGCACCTGGCGGTGACGGTGGAGGACGACCCGGGTGCCGACATCCGCAGGCAACAGGGGGTCTTCCTCTACTTCCGGCCCGATGAGGTCACACCGCTGGAGGACGACGCATGAGCCTCGCCCCGCACGACAGCGCAGTCCTCGTCGCCGGAATCGGGAACATCTTCCTCGGGGACGACGGCTTCGGCGTGGAGACCGTGCGCGCGCTGAACGAGCGTGACCTGCCCGAGGGTGTGGAGCTCCTGGACATCGGGGTGCGGGGAGTGCACCTCGCCTACCAGCTCCTGGACGGGTACGACACGCTGATCCTGGTGGACGCCACCCGGCGTGGCGGGGAGCCCGGCACGGTGTACGTCATCGAGCACGACGTCGTGGAGGCGGGCGATCCGCGGGGGATGCCGCTGGACGGCCATCGGATGACGCCGGACGCCGTACTCGGGCTGCTCGGCACACTCTGCGCCGGAACCGGGGCTCGCCCGCCGCGGCGCACGCTGGTGGTGGGCTGTGAACCCGCCTCGGTGGAGGAGCGCATCGGCCTCAGCGCGCCGGTGTCCCAAGCGGTACCGGAAGCCGTCCGCGTCATCGAAGGGCTGCTGCGGGCCGAGGAACCCGGTCAGCCGCGCCGCACGCCCCCGTCGGCGACGGCCGCGCGGTGAGGTGACCCGGCGCACGGCCGGGCGGCGTTGCGGCGAACGGTGTACGCGGCCGGGCGGCGACGGCGTGCCGGTCCGGTGGACGGTGGGGCCCCACCTCTAATGGAGCTCGGCGAACCGCGTGCGCACGCCCTGCTGCACGGGCCGCGGCCCGGGTTCGCCGGGACGGAGAGCCATGCACGAGATGTCCATCGCGATGGCGGTGATCGGCCAGGTGGAAGAGGCGGCCGAGGGAGCCGGTGGCGTCACGGCGGTGCGCTCGGTGCGGCTCCAGGTCGGCGAACTGGCCGGCGTCGTCCCCGATGCCCTGTCCTTCTGCTTCGAACTGGCCTGCGCCGGGACCGTGCTGGAGGGCGCCGAGCTGGTCACCGACACGGTGCCCGGACGAGCCCGGTGCACGCCGTGCGCGCACGAATGGGCGGTCGGCATGCCGCCCCTGCTGAGCTGTCCGCGGTGCGACGGGGGAGCCACCGACCTGCTGTCGGGCCGTGAACTGCAGATCGTCGGCGTGCAGTGGGAGGACGGCCGCACGCCCCTGCCCACCGACCAACCGATTCCCGAGGAGCGCTGAGCCATGTGCCGTGTGGTGGACCTGAAGCAGGCCGTACTCGCCAAGAACGACCGGGCCGCGGACACCCTGCGGGCCGGCCTGACCGCCCGCGGCATCACCGTCGTCAATCTGCTGTCGAGCCCCGGCAGTGGCAAGACCGCCCTCCTGGAACGGGAACTGAGCCTGGCGCGGGAGCGTTCCGTGCCGGTCGCGGCGCTCACCGCCGACCTCGCCACCGAGAACGACGCGGAGCGGCTGGCGCGTTCGGGTGTCCCGGTCAAGCAGGTGCTCACCGACGGGCTGTGCCACCTGGAGGCCGGCATGCTGGCCCGGCATCTGGAGGGGTGGCTTCCGGACGCCACCCGGCTCGTGTTCGTGGAGAACGTGGGCAACCTCGTCTGCCCGGCCTCGTACGACCTGGGGGAGACACTGCGCGTCGTGCTCGCCTCCGTGACCGAGGGCGAGGACAAGCCGCTCAAGTACCCGACGGCCTTCGGCCTCGCCCACCTGGTCGTGGTCACGAAGACCGACATCGCCGAGGCCGTCGAGTTCGACGAGGCGGCGTTCCGGGCGAACGTCGAGCGGGTCAACCCCGGTGTGGAGGTGCTGCTCACGTCGGCCCGTCGTGGCCTGGGGCTCGGTGCCCTGCTCGACCGCGCGCTGGCCGCCGCGGACGGCGTCCCCGCACACACGCCCGTCATGGCCCGTGAGCCCCACGAGCACGCTCACGGCCACACCCACGACGACGCGGACGGCACCGGCGTCCTGGCCCAGTCCCACTCGTGAGCGGTGTGCCGCCGACGGCCGTCGGCGTCCGTGCGCCACTGCGCCGACGAGTCGTCGTACGGGGCGTGGTGCAGGGCGTCGGCTTCCGGCCGTTCGTCTACACCCTCGCCACCGCGCTCCGACTGTCCGGACATGTGACCAACACCCCTGAGGGCGTCGTCGCGGAGGTCGAGGGCTCACCGGAGGCGGTAGCCCGGTTCTGCGAACGTATCGCCGTGGAGGCGCCACCGCTGGCCCGCGTGGACGCCGTCGACCATCAGGAGATGCCCATCGGCGGCGACACCGGGTTCACCATCCTGGCCTCCCGCACGGACGGGCCCGCGGGTACCCTCATCCCGCCGGACACCGCCACCTGTGCCGCATGCCTGCGCGAACTGGCCGACCCCGCGGACCGTCGCCACCGCCATCCCTTTGTCAACTGCACCCACTGCGGCCCGCGGTTCACGATCGTCACCGGCCTGCCCTACGACCGGGCGCACACCACCATGGCCGGCTTCCCGATGTGCGCCGGCTGCTCCCGCGAGTACGCCGATCCGGCCGACCGCCGCTTCCATGCCCAGCCCGTGGCCTGCCCCGCCTGCGGGCCCCGGCTCCGCCTGCTCGTCCCCCCAGCGGAGGGCGACGGCCCGCCGGTACCGGCCTCGGAAACGGACCCCCTCGCCGGAGCACGCGCACTCCTGGCGAGCGGCGCGGTCCTCGCGGTCAAGGGACTGGGCGGCTATCACCTGGCCTGCGACGCCACCGACCCAGCCGCCGTCGCGCGGCTGCGGCGGAGCAAGGCTCGAGGGAAGAAGCCGTTCGCCCTCATGGCCGCAAGCCCCGACGACATCGAGCACCTCGTCCACATCGGTCCCGAGGAGCGCGGTCTGCTCACCGGCGGCACCCGCCCCATCGTGCTGCTGCGCCGTCGCACGGACGCCCCGTCGGCGGCTGAGGCCCCCCACCCGGCCGACGGTGTGGCCCCCGGCAGCCCCGACCTCGGCGTCATGCTGCCCTACACCCCCGTGCACCAGCTGCTGTTCGGACTCCCCGGCGATCCGGAGGGGCCCCGGTTGCTCGTCATGACCAGCGGCAACGTGGCCGGTGAGCCCATCGTCACCGACGACGGGGAGGCGCTGGCGCGGCTCGCGCACCTGGCCGACGCCTGGCTCACCCACGACCGCCCGATCCATGTGCCGTGCGACGACTCCGTGGTGCGCTTGTGCGACGGGCAGCCGCTGGTCGTGCGCCGTGCCCGGGGATACGCGCCCCTGCCGCTCACGCTCCCGGTGCCCGTGCGCCCCGCCCTCGCCGTCGGGGGAGACCTCAAGAACGTCTTCTGCCTCGGCGAGGGCCGCATTGCCTGGCTGTCCTCCCACATCGGTGACATGGACGACCTCGCCACCCAACGGGCCTTCGAACGCGCCGTGGCACAACTGGAGTCGATCACCCCGGTGCGGCCCGAGCTGTTGGCGGCCGACCGGCATCCCGCCTACCGCTCGGCAGGGTGGGCCCTCAGCAACGCGGCAGGCCGGCCCGTCGTCCACGTCCAGCACCACCACGCGCACATCGCCGCGGCGATGGCCGAGCACGGTCTCGACGGCGGCCGGCCGGTGATCGGCGTCGCTTTCGACGGCACGGGCTACGGCGACGACGCGGCGGTGTGGGGCGGGGAATTCCTGCTCGCGGACTACGACGGCTTCACCCGTCTCGGGCACCTGGCGTACGTGCCGCTGGCCGGCGGCGACGCCGCGGTGCACCGGCCCTACCGCATGGCGCTCGCGCATCTGCGGACGGCCCGGATCGACTGGTCGGCCGAGCTGGCCTGCGTGGCCGCCTGTCCCCCCGGCGAACGCCGGGTCCTCGACCGGCAGTTGGAGCGCAACCTCAACTGCGTTCCCACCTCCAGCATGGGCCGCCTCTTCGACGCGGTGTCGTCCTTGGCGGGCGTCTGCCACCGGGCGGGGTACGAGGCCCAGGCAGCCGTGGAGTTGGAGGCCGCGGCGCTGCGCGCACCGGCCGGGGACCGTGCGGCGTACGCGTTCGCCCTGCGCGCACCGAAAGCGGAGGGCGGCCCGGTGCGCGCGGATCCGGCCCCCGTGCTGACGGAGATCGTCGAGGACCTGCGCTCCGGCGCCGGACCGGCACTGGTCGCCGCCCGCTTCCACCGGGCCGTCACCGGCCTCGTCCACCGCCTGTGCGTCCTGGCGCGCGAGCGGCACGGAGTGGACACCGTCGCCCTGACCGGCGGTGTGTTCCTCAACCGCCTGCTCTCCTCGGCCTGCGCCGAGGTCCTGCGCGAGGACGGCTTCACGGTGCTGCGCCACCACCAAGTCCCGCCGGGCGACGGCGGACTGGCCCTCGGCCAACTCGTGGTGGCCGCACGCGCCGGGACGGCACCCGACTGACCGACCGCCCGGGCAGCGCCGGGCCACGCACCACCCACAAGAGGAGAGGCCCATGTGCCTTGCGGTACCCGGCAGAGTGCTGGACATCGAGGAACGCGACGGCACGCGCATGGCCACCGTCGACTTCGGCGGTGTGGTCAAGGAGGTGTGCCTGGAGTACCTGCCCGACCTCCGGGTCGGCGAGTACGCCATCGTCCACGTCGGCTTCGCCCTGCAGCGCCTCGACGAGGAGTCGGCGAAGCAGACGCTCGAATTGTTCGAAACCCTCGGCATGCTGCAGGAGGAGTTCGGCGACCCCTGGGACATGGCCGCGGAGGCCACCGGAACGCACCCACCGGAGCGCGAGGAGGCGCGGAATTGAAGTACATCGACGAATTCCAGAACCCGGAACTGGCGCGACGGCTTCTCGACCAGATCCGTGCCACGGTGACCAGACCCTGGGCGCTGATGGAGGTCTGCGGTGGCCAGACGCACTCGATCATTCGCCACGGCATCGACCAACTGCTGCCCGATGAGGTCGAGTTGATCCACGGGCCGGGCTGTCCCGTATGCGTGACCCCGCTGGAGGTGATCGACAAGGCGCTGGAGATCGCCTCCAGGCCCGGCGTGATCTTCTGCTCGTTCGGCGACATGCTCCGGGTGCCCGGCACCGGACGGGACCTGTTCCAGGTGCGGAGCGAGGGCGGAGACGTACGCGTCGTCTACTCGCCGCTCGACGCGCTGAGGATCGCGCAGCAGAACCCCGACCGGCACGTGGTGTTCTTCGGTATCGGCTTCGAGACGACAGCGCCCCCGAACGCGATGACGGTGTACCAGGCCCGCAAGCTCGGCATCCCGAACTTCAGCCTCCTGGTGTCCCATGTACGGGTGCCTCCCGCGATCGAGGCGATCATGCGGTCCCCGAACTGCCGGGTACAGGGCTTCCTGGCCGCCGGCCACGTGTGCAGCGTGATGGGCGTGGACGAGTACCCGGAGCTGGCGGAGCGGTACCGCGTCCCGATCGTCGTCACCGGTTTCGAACCACTGGACATCCTCGAAGGCGTACGCCGCACCGTGGTGCAGCTGGAGTGTGGCGAACACACGGTCGACAACGCCTATCCGCGCGCCGTCCGCGCCGAGGGCAATCCGGCCGCCAAGGCGATGCTGGCGGACGTCTTCGAGGTCACCGACAGCTCCTGGCGCGGCATCGGCGTCATCCCCGCGAGCGGCTGGCGCCTGTCCGCCAAGTACCGCGACTTCGACGCCGAGTTCCGCTTCTCGGTCGAGGGCATCCAGACCCGGGAGCCGGCCGCCTGCCGAAGTGGCGAGGTCCTCCAGGGCCTGATCAAGCCGCACGAGTGCGAGGCCTTCGGCACCCTGTGCACACCCCGTACCCCGCTCGGAGCCACCATGGTCTCCAGCGAGGGCGCCTGCGCCGCGTACTACCTCTACCGGCGCCTGGACACCACCCCCGCGCCCCGGGAGGCGACCCCCGTTGTCTGACACGATCGACCTGACCACGCCGTCCGTGGATCCGGAGTCCTGGACCTGCCCTGCTCCGCTGCGCGACCAGTCCCGTATCGTCATGGGCCACGGCGGAGGCGGGACGCTCTCCGCCGAACTGGTCCGGCATGTCTTCGCACCCGCCTTCGGCGGGGACGCGCTCGCCCAGCTCGGTGACTCCGCCGCCCTGTTGCTGGGCGGTGTCCGGCTGGCCTTCTCCACCGACTCCTTCGTCGTGCGCCCGTTGTTCTTCCCCGGCGGCAGCATCGGTGATCTCGCCGTGAACGGCACCGTCAACGACCTTGCGATGAGTGGTGCCCGGGCGTCGTACCTCTCCTGCGGATTCATTCTGGAGGAGGGCGTCGAGATGGAGCGCGTCGCCCGTGTCGCCGACGCGCTCGGCAGGGCCGCGCGGGCGGCCGGGGTCGAGGTGGCGACGGGCGACACCAAGGTGGTGGAGTCCGGTCATGGGGACGGGATCTTCATCAACACGGCCGGTATCGGCCTCATCCCGGACGGAGTGGATCTGCGCCCGCAACGGGTGGTCCCGGGCGACGTGGTGATCGTCAGCGGACCGATCGGCGTGCACGGCGTGGCCATCCTCAGCGTCCGCGAGGGCCTGGAGTTCGGAGTGGAGATCGAGAGCGACTGCGCGGCCCTCGGTGGGCTGGTCGGGGCCATGCTCGCCGTCACCCCGGATCTGCACGTCCTTCGCGATCCCACCCGGGGCGGTCTGGCGGCGGCGCTGAACGAGATCGCCGCGGCCTCGGGCGCAGGGGTCGTCATCACGGAACGCGAGATCCCGGTCCCGCAGGCAGTGGCCGGCGCCTGCGCCGTGCTGGGCCTGGATCCCATGTACGTGGCCAACGAGGGCAAACTGGTGGCGTTCGTCCCGCGCGAACACGCCGACGCCGTCCTGGACGCCATGCGGGCCCATCCCCTGGGCCGGGAGTCCAGGATCATCGGCGAGGCGGTGGAGGACCATCCGGGCATGGTGGTGGCCCGCACCGGTCTGGGCGGTACGCGCGTGGTGGACATGCCGATCGGGGAACAGCTGCCGAGGATCTGCTGAGCCGCGTCGGGCGGCCGTGGGCGGCCCGTGCCGGAACCCGCGCCCCGGGGCGACGGTCCGTCGGGAGGGAACCGAGTGGGGATGGACGAGGAGAACCGGGAACCGGCCGACGCGCAACGGAGTCAGTGGCAGGAGACCTACCGCTCGCACCCGGGCATGTACGGGCAGGCTCCGTCCGCCCCGGCCGTGCATGCCGCGCGTGTGTTCCGGTCGGCCGGCGCCGGGAGCGTCCTGGAACTCGGCGCCGGGCACGGCAGGGACACGCTGTACTTCGCCCGGGAGGGCTTCACCGTGCGGGCCTTGGACTTCAGCGCGGTGGGTCTCGGACAGCTGCGTGACGCCGCCCGTGCCCAGGGTGTCGAGGACCGGGTGGCCACCATGATGCACGACGTGCGTGGGCCCTTGCCCCTGCCGGACGGCATCGTGGACGCCGTCTTCACGCACATGCTGCTGTGCATGGCCCTGTCCACCGAGGAGATCCATGCCCTCGTGGACGAGGTGCGTCGCGTCCTGCGGCCCGCCGGAGCATTCGTCTACACCGTGCGGCACACCGGCGATGCGCATTACGGCGTCGGCACCGGGCACGGTGACGACGTCTGGGAGCACGGCGGCTTCGCGGTGCACTTCTTCTCCCGCGCCCTCGTCGATTCCCTCGCGGAGGGCTGGGTCCTGAACGAGGTCTTCGCCTTCGAGGAGGGCGAACTGCCACGCCGTCTGTGGCGGATCACCCAGACCCGGCCGAGGTGAGGCCGCGGGTGCTGCCAGCAGTAAACCGGTCGGTTTCCCGTGGGACGGAAACGAGTTAGCCTCTGGAGTATGACCGCGGACCTGAAGCCGAGTCCCCGTGAGCGACTGCTGGAAGCGGCGGCCACGCTGACCTACCTGCAGGGTGTCGGCGTCGGTGTAGAGGCCCTGTGCAAGGCGGCGGGAGTGTCCAAGCGCTCGATGTACCAGCTGTTCGAGAGCAAGGACGAGCTACTGGCGGTGAGCTTGCAGGAGCGTGCCCCCGTCTTCATGGCGCCGCTCCTGCCCGGCGCGGACGACGGCCGTTCACCGCGCGAACGGATCCTGTACGTCTTCGAGCAGGTGCAGGCGCAGGCGGTCATGCCGGACTATCGCGGCTGCCCATACCTGGCCGTCCAGGTCGAGCTCAAGGATCCGGACCATCCCGCGAGCCGCGTCGCGAGCCGGATCAAGCAGGAGTTGGTGAAGTTCTTCCGTACCGAGGCCGAACAGGGCGGCGCGAGTGACCCCGAGCTGCTGGCCCGCCAGCTGACCCTGGTATTCGACGGGGCGTGCGCCCGCGCGGGGATCCGTGCCGACTCCTTGGACGGTCTGGTCGGACCGATCGTGATCACCCTCCTTGACGTCGCGGGCGTGCGCTGAACGCCCGATGCCGGGTGGCGGGGCCGGAAGGGTGTTCGCGCTCTGCCCGCGCGCCATGGGTTGGAAAAACAAACTAAAGACACGGCTGCGCCTTGCATGCGTGAAACCGATCGGTTTACCGTAACTTGAAACCGATCGGTTTCCAGGCAGGGAGGCAAGCATGACCGTCATCAAGGGCGCAGCCGTTCTCGTCACCGGCGGCAACAGGGGCATCGGCAAGGCACTGGTCGAGGAGCTGTACGCGCGCGGTGCGGGCAAGGTCTACGCAACGGCCCGCGACCCCCGTACGGTGACGCACCCCGACGCCGTGCCGCTGGCGCTGGAGGTCACCGACCCCGCCTCCGTGGCGGCCGCGGCCGAACAGGCCCGGGACGTCACCGTCCTGATCAACAACGCCGGTGCCTCGAGTCGCGCCTCGTATCTCGACTCGCCGCTGGACGACGTGCGCCGGGATCTGGAGATCAACTTCTATGGTCCGCTGCTGGTCACACGCGCCTTCGTGCCGGTCATCGAGAGCAACGGCGGCGGTCACATCCTCAACGTCCACTCCGCCCTGTCCTGGCTGGCCGACGGCACCCCTTACAGCGCCTCCAAGGCGGCGCTGTGGTCGCAGACCAACTCCCTGCGTCTGCACCTGAGGCCGCGCGGTATCGCGGTCACGGGGCTGCACGTGGCGTACGTCGACACCGACATGACGTCGGGTCTCGACGCCCCCAAGTCCAGCCCCCGCGACGTCGCCATGGCCGCGCTGGACGGCATCGAGGCGGGAGCCCACGAGGTACTGGTCGACGACGTCACACGCAGGGTCAAGTCGGGACTGGCCGGCGACCTGGAGTCGATGTACGAGCAGCTGAAGTAGCTCCCGGATCACCGCCTGCCGAAGGGCGTGAGGCAGGTCATGGAAGTACCGCGGCTCCGGTGTAGAGGCGGACGACCGGCTCCAGGTAGTCCACGTGCGGGCCGGCCAGCCCCGCCAGGTCGGCGGGGGACCGGACCAGGGCGAACCCGTCCAGTTCGGGTGTGCGGCCCAGCGCCTTCTCCGAGGACACGAGAGTCTCGAAGTGTTCGTGCAGCACCGGCGCCGGACGGCGGGGAGCGGTGAAAAGGGCACCGACGTTGCCGTTGGCGCCGAGGGTGACGCGCCACAGGCCCAGCTCCCCGGCAGGCGTGTCGAGGCCTGTCTCCTCGACCAGCTCCCGCGCGGCGTGCCCGCGGAGCGCGGCCAGATCGAGCGGCTTGTGGCCGTCCGGAGGCTCGAGGGAACCACCCGGCAGCTGCCAGCGGCCTGGCGCGGCCGTTGACGGTGACATCCTTCCCACCAGCAGTCGCCCGTCGTCCGTCGGCTGGAGCACGCCCACGAAGAGGGCAGGCAGACCCGAGGCGGCTCCCGTCGACCGGCGCAGCGCGTAGTGCCGGTAGGTCGTCCGCGCCCAGGTGACGACCAGGCCGTGCGGCTCCTCCCGCTCCAGTCCGGCGCAGGCCGCCACGGGGCCGTCGAAGAGGTTCGGGTTGGCCCGCACCGCGTCCTCCCACGCACGGTCCATGGCCGACCGGTCCTCGGAGGACAGCCACGGCGTGGCCGTCTCGACGAATCGGATGCTGCGAACGTCCAGGAGGTCGACACCGGAAGGTCGCAGTTGTGGCTCGGTCACCGGCCCATGCTGTCACACCGGGCCTCACGCGAACCGTGGGTGCCGTGTCCGGCGCCTACCGGGAGGCAGCCGCGCGCCGGCGCACTCCCTGTGGCCGCACAGGCCGCACCCTCAGCCCCGGTTTCCGTACACCTCGGTCGTGTTCGGCCGTGGGGCGGGGCGGCGGTGGGCGGCGGGGCCCTCCGCGAAGGCGTGCAGGAGGTTCTCCGTCGTGCGGGTCACGAAGCCCCGGGTGCGGGCGTCCATGCCGTGGTCGCGGCCGCCGTCGGCGGTGCCCGCCATGAGCGCCTCCACCCAGCGCATGGTGCCCGTGGCGAAGACACCGGCACCGCTGGGGACCGTGTAGTAGGCCGAGTCGCTGTGGCTGCGCCCCCCGTTGCACAGCAGGGGCGAGTGGGCGGTTATCTCCAGCGGTTCGGGGACGGGCGCGCCCGGGGTGACCCGGTCGTACTCCACACCGACCAGATGGTCGAAGCCGTCGCCCGGTCGTACACCGGTTCCCTCGTACAGCCAGTGGTCCGCCGCGTGGACGATGTACGGCGCGTCCGTCGGGTAGCCCTCGTAGAGGACCCCCGTGAGCGCGGACTCGGGGTCGGCCGCCGGAGCCAGGCGGAAGTCGGTGGTCGCCAGGGCGGGACGGGTGGCGTAGCAGGGGTCGGCCCGGACGGAGGACTTGTAGCAGACCACGGTGCGGTCGGGCTGCGTCCCGCCCTCCTCGAGGCGGACCCGGCGAAAGCAGGTGTTCGCGCCGAGGAAGGCGACATTGGTGCCGGCGTCGCGGGCCACAGTGATGTGCCGCCGCTGCTCAGGGGTCCAGTACTCGTCGTGGCCCAGACCGATCACGGCCGCCGCACCGCGCAGGACCGCCGGATCGCGGTGCACATCCGTGCCCGTGGTGTACGCCAGAGGTATGCCGAGCCGTTCGGCCAGTACCACCACCGCCCGCTCGTACACCAGGAACTTCTCGGCGCCGTCGGCGTCGTAGGGCCGGTCGAAGCTGACGGCGAGGGACCGGGTGGCGTAGCCGCCGGAGGCGCCGTCGTAGAGGCTGTAGCCGCCCCATCGGTTGTAGGCCTGCCAGGTGGCAGGGGCGTGCATGAGCACCGTTCGGCCCGTGCCCTGGGCGGACCGCACGATCAGCGGGACATGGCGCTGGTGGCCGCTGTCCGCGTCCAGGCGCAGCAGATACGCGCCCTCGGGCCAGCCTGACGTGGTGAACGTCAGCGTGCGCCGCCAGTCCGCGCGGACGGTGCGGGTGTCCGGCAGCAATCTCGGCTCGGGCTGGACGCGGCCCGGTATGTGTGGCGAGCGCCAGACGAGGCGGGCCTCGGCCCCGCCGTACCAACCGACGCGGAAGGCCGAGACACGGAACGAGGACGCGGTGGTCGAGACGTACAGGCCGCACTCCTCGCCAGACAGCACGCTCACCCGGTCGGCGTAGCCGGCGACCGCCGTCGCCGGGCCTGCGCTGCGGATACGCCAGTCGGGCGATCCCGGAAGGTTCCGCTCCGCCTCGGCGCGGTGAGAGGCGGCCGCCTTCGGACGCCCGCGCTCGTGGGGTGCCGGATCGCAGGCGGCCGTCACCGGGGCGATCCCGACGCCGGCGCACGCGCCGAGGAAGCGCCTGCGCCCCAGCGGCCGTGAGGGCTGTGTGCCGTGCTCCGGCGTGTCTCGTTCGTCGGGGCCCACATCGCCTCCCGTGCCTTCGGCCGACGCGCCACCGCCCCGAGGCCAGCGTGGCACGGTACCGCGGGTCGCGCGCCCCGGGCCGGCGCTAGGAGGGTGCCGCGCGGAGCGCCTGTACCACCGCCCAGACGACCGAGACGAACGGGACCGCCACGACGGCGCCGATCACGCCCGCGACGATGCCGCCGGCGATGACGGACACGGCGACGACGAGCGGGTGGAGACGGACGGCCCAGCTCATCACCAAGGGATGCAGGACGTGTCCCTCGATCTGGCCGATGACCACGATGAGCAGCAGTACGGCCCCGGCGGTGAGGGGACCGCGCCCGGCGAGCGCGACCACCGTGGCCACACCGAGCGCGATCGGCGAGCCGACCAGCGGCACGAAGGTGGCGAAGAACTCCAGCAGGATGAGCGGCAGCGCGAGCGGCACCCGGAGCGCGAACAGGGCGATGCCCACGAGTACCGCGTTGGTGGCGGCCACGATGATGATGCCCCGCGTGTACCCGGCGAACGTCCGCCAGGCCGCGTGTCCGGCCCGGTCCCACGTCGGGCGGGCGCCGAGGGGCAGGAACGTGTCGCGCGCCCAGGACCACAGACGTTCACCGGAGTGGATGAAGAACACGGAGGAGAAGAGTGCGAGTGCGGCTCCGGTGATCAGTTCGACGACCCTGCCCAGGCCGCTGACGGCTCTGCTGAGCAGGTCGGCGCGGTGGGAGGAGAGGTAGGACGAGATCTGGTCCTGCAGGTCGGAGAGCGTGCGGCGACTGACCCGGAACGGAGGGCGTTCGAGCCAGCGTTCGATCCGGCTGATGCCGCCGCGGAACTCCCCGGTCAGCTTCGACCACTCGCCCGCCACCGCGTCGCCCACGAGTGCCAGCAGCGAGAAGACCACGATCAGGCTGCCGATGAGGGAGATCGTCACGCACAGGGGCCGTGGCAGCCACCGGTTCAGCAGGTCTGCGAAGGGGCGCAGGACCGAGGTGACGACCAGGGCGACAAACAGGGACACGGCGACGAGGTGGAAGCGCCCCAGAACGATGAAGACGGCATAGACGGCGACCCCCACGAGGACGAGACGCCAGGCGTAGGCGGCGGCGACGCGTAGCCAGGGGACCGTGCGTTCGGCCTGGAGCGACCGGGGAGCGGCCGGGGTACGCCGGACGACGCGAACGGAGCGGGACGGCCGGCTGCCCAGCACCACGGCGCCCCTCCTGCGTCTGCGCCCCGGGTCGCCCGCATGCGCCACCGCGTCTCCCGCGTCCTGACTGTCGGTCGTCTCCAGAGCACAGTAGGGGCAAAGCGGACATGGGGCGGCCCGCAACGCGCCCGCGCACGCCTCGGGACGTTGGGCGGAACAAGAGTCCCCGCAGCTGGGGTGACGCGACGAGGAGTCACTCCAGGTGAGCGACGATCCGCGCTCCTGCCCGGCAGCCAGTATCGTGAGGGCCTGGGAGTTGCCGTTGATCCGTACCTTGTCCGAACGATTCGGTCGGAGGAAGCGATGAGCGGGGAAGGACGTGGTCCGGCCGAGCAGTACCTGCCCAAGCTGCGGCTGGACGAGCTGCTGGACGAACTGCAGGCCCGTATCGACGCGGCGCGCGGCACACAGGACCGTGTGCACCGCCTCCTGGAGGCCGTGCTGTCGGTCGGTCGGGAACTCGATCTGCCCCAGGCGCTGAGGAGCATCGTCGAGGCGGCGGTGGTGCTCGTGGATGCCGAGTACGGCGCCCTGGGCGTCATCGGGGAGAACCGTATGCTCTCCGAATTCCTCACCATCGGCATCGGCGACGAGGAACGGGAGAGGATCGGGGCGCTGCCCAGCGGACACGGCATTCTCGGGGAGCTGATTCGGCACCCGGAGCCGCTGCGCCTGGCGGAGCTCTCGGATCACCCGGCCTCGTACGGCTTCCCGGCCCACCATCCGCCGATGCACTCCTTTCTCGGAGTGCCCATCCGGGTGCGTGACAAGGTCTTCGGAAACCTGTACCTGACCGAGAAGCGCGCCGCCGCGGAGTTCGACGCCGAGGACGAAGCCGTGCTGTCCACCCTTGCGGTGGCGGCCGGTATCGCCATCGAGAACGCCCGGCTCTACGAGGAGACGCGTCTGCGTGAGCGCTTGCTGGGGGCGAGCTCCCAGGTCACCAGCGCACTGCTGTCGGGCGCCCCCAGCGCGGACGTGCTGGAACTGATCGTCGAGCAGGCGCGGGGCATCGTCTCCGCCGATGTGGGGATGATCGCCGAGCGGGTGGCCGGCGAGGAGGTGCTGCGGCCGCTGTTTGCCGTCGGTGTCGAAGCGGAGCGGCGCAGAGGCCTGGTGATGTCGGGGCAGGACGGTTTCGTGGAGGCGGCATTCAGCACGGCCGAGCCGGTGACCAGCCCTGACATCCAGCAGGACCCTCGCATCGATCAGGGCTCCGCTCTGTGGGCCGGGCTCGGATCGGTGGTCGGTGTGCCGCTCGTGGCGAGCGGCAAGTCCATCGGCGTGCTGGTGCTGGGGCGCACAGCCGGGCGAGCCCCGTTCACGGACACCGACGCCGGCCCCCTCCTGGGCTTCGCGGGGCAGGCGGCTCTGGCGCTGGAACTGGCCGAACGGCGTCGGGACGCCGAGCAGATCGCGCTGCTGCAGGACCGCGACCGGATCGCCCGCGATCTGCACGACCTCGCGATCCAGCGGCTGTTCGCGGCCGGCATGACCCTGCAGAGCACCCAGCGTTTCGTGGATCACCCGGAGGCCGCCGAGCGGTTGTCGCGGACCGTCGACGACCTCGACGAGACCATCAAGATCATCAGGTCCACCATCTTCGGTCTGCGCACGCACGACGGCGCGACGGAGAAAGCGGGTCTGCGCAGGCGGGTGTCCGAGGCGGTGGCGGCGTCGGCCGCCTCGCTGGGCTTCACTCCCGCGCTGCGCATCGAGGGGCTGGTGGACACCGACGTCCCCGGCGACGTGGCCGACCATGTGCTCGCCGTCCTCGGTGAGGCTCTGAGCAATGCGGCCCGGCACTCCGGTGCGTGCTCCGTGGACATCCATCTGCGGTTCGCCGTCGGCGAGTTGACCCTGACGGTTGCCGACGACGGTCGCGGGGTACCGCCAGGCGTGGCACGCAGCGGGCTGCGGAACCTGGAGGAGCGGGCCGCCGCGCTGGGCGGCACGCTCACCGTGGGCGGACGTCCTGAGGGCGGCGGAACGCGGCTGGTGTGGCGGGTACCGGTGCGCTGAGCGCACGGCACGATCGGGCGGCGCCCCGCGCGCTGGACGAGGCGGCGAGGGTCGTGTGGCCGCGCGGGCCCCGGGCGGACCGTCTCAGCGGGCGGAGCGGTCCCCGGACGCGGGCGTCTCCAGCTGCGAGGCGAGGACCGCGGCCTGGACGCGGCGCTGTACGCCGAGTTTGGCGAGCAGCCGCGAGATGTGGTTCTTGACGGTCTTCTCCGACAGATACAGCTTCTTGCCGATCTCCCGGTTGGTCAGACCGTCCCCGATCAGCGCGAGGATGTCCCGCTCGCGGGGTGACAGGCTCGCCAGCTCGGGCGCCACGGCCGGCTGCTCGGCGGGGTCGGCGCGCAGCGAGTGCATCAGCCGTGCGGTGGTCGCCGGATCGAGCATGGACTGGCCGGAGGCGACGGTACGCACCGCCGAGATCAGGTCGGCCCCCTTGATCTGCTTGAGTACGTATCCGGAGGCCCCGGCCATGATCGCGTCGAGCAGCGCGTCCTCGTCGTCGAACGAGGTCAGCATGAGACAGGCCAGCTCCGGGACGCGGTCGCGCAGCTCGCGACAGACGCTGATGCCGTCGCCGTCGGGGAGACGGACGTCGAGGACGGCCACGTGCGGCCGCACCGCCGGGCCGCGGGCCAGCGCGTGCTCGACCGTGTCGGCGTCGCCGACCACGGAGATGTCGGGTTCGGCGTCCAGCAGATCGGCGAGGCCGCGTCGTACCACCTCGTGGTCGTCCAGCAGGAAGACCCGGATCGGGTGCTGCTCGCTGAAGGTGCGTGCCTCGGCCATGGGTACCTCTCGTTTCCCGGTGGCGGGCGGACCGCGGACTGCCCACGCCGACGATCGTCATCTGACGGGCACCGTGGGCACTAGGGCCGATCGGCCCCCTCGTACCCACCATGCTCCCTCACCGGCCCCCTCGTAGCGGGCCTGCGACTCGTCGCGGCCGCCGCCGAACGGTGGGGATCCGACCCCAGTGTCCGTGTGATGGCGGCACCGCGCCCTTGTCACATGGGCGCCGGCCGTGTCCGGTGGGACACCGGCCGCGGGGCACGGTGCGATGCAGGGCCTACGTCGGCGTGGTCTGATGTTCCGCAAGGTGGAACTGCACGTCCACGACGCCTTCGACGGCCCGGACCAGACGCGCGGCCACCGGTACCAAAGAGGTGTCCCGGATCCGCCCGCCGAGCTTCACCACTCCGTCCTCGACCTGGACGCGCACGGACGAGGCCGGCGGCCGGAACAGATACTCCACCACCTCGCGCCGGATCTCCTCGGCGATCTCCTCGTCGCCCCGGAGGAACACCTTCAGCAGGTCCGCGCGGCTGACGATGCCCTGGAGGATGCCCAGCTCGTCGACGACGGGAAGCCGCTTGACCTTGTGGCGCGCCATGGTGCGTGCCGCCTGCGCGACCGTCGCGTCGGCACGCGTGGTCAGTGCCGGGGAGGTCATCAGCTGCTCCGCCGTCACCGCGTCGGCCTTGGCCGGGTCCATAGGCCCGTGCAACCGGGTGAAGGGGGAACTCCCGGGCGGACGGTGCCGGGACGCGTCCTCGTCGCGGCACTCCTCCTTCGGCAGGAGGTCGGCCTCCGACACGACACCGACGACCCGCCCCTCGCCCTCCAGAACGGGCAGGGCACTGACCTTCCAGTCGTGCATCATCTGCACGATCTCCTTGAAGGGGGCGCGGCGGCCTATGGCGGCGACCGTCTGGGTCATCACATCACTGACGATGCGGGGGGTGCCGTACATGGCATCTCCTCCGGTCGAGGGCGGCCGTCGGCGGAGGCTGACGCTGAGAACCAGGACCAGCCCGAACGCCGTGTTCCCCGAGGGACGGACACCTCGCGGGTGGTGCGGACCGGGCGCTCGCAGTGCTCGGTGGGCGGCATGCGGAGCATGCTGGTTGTCGGAGGAGCATTCATGACAGCCTCCAGGTGCGGGGACCGGACGTTTCCAGCCTCTCCCCGGACCCGGGCACGGACCATGGGCCGCCCGGCCCCCCGGCCCGGCCGTCCGGCACCGCGTGGCGGACCCCGGCGCGGCGGTGACCGGGTGGTCGCCGCGCTCCGAGCAACCGTGGGGGCGTCGGGTCCTTGGTCCCCGACAGGTCAGTCGGCCCCTGCGCACGGGCCTGTGCTGCCGGAGGCTCGACGAAAGGGCAGAACATCTTGGACGCAGGAGGTGCGGACCATGGTTCGGCACGTCACCGCGGGAGTCGACGAAACCGACGAGAGCCTCGCGGCCGCCCACTGGGCCGCGCGGGAAGCCCTACGCCGTGGGGCCGCGCTCCGGCTTGTGCACGCCTGCGAGTGGCAGGGGAGACCGGCGGCGTCCGCGACCGCGGACGCCGGCCGGCGGGACCGGGCCGAGCAGACCCTGGAGCGGGCGGTCCGCAGTGTCGGCGTCGCGCATCCGGGGCTGCCGGTCGAGGACCTGCTGGTGTCCGACTCCCCGGTCACGGTCCTGCTCGCGGCGGCCGAGGATTCGGAGTTGCTCGTGCTCGGTTCCCGTGGTCTCGGCCATGCCGTGGGGTTCGTGATGGGCTCGGTGTCCCAGCGCGTCGTCGCCCGGTCCCCAGGCGCCGTGGTGCTCGTGAGGGCCGGTGAGGCGTCCGCCGACGAGCATCTGCCGGCTCTGGACGGCGTCTCGCCCGAGGAGATACCCGAGACCCCGTACCGCGACGTCGTCCTCGGGATGGACACCCGGCACCCCTGCGACGAACTGATCGCGTTCGCCTTCGACGCCGCTCGACGCCGTGGCACCGCGCTGCGTGTGGTCCATGCCCTGGGTGCGGCGGGGGACAACGCCGCCGAGGGCCGGTCGGGCGCGGGGCACGACACGGAGCTGCTCGCCGACGAGGAAGACCTCATGGCCGCGATGCTGCGCCCCTGGGCGGAGAAGTGCCCGGGGGTCACGGTGTCCGAGACCGTCACCGCGGCGCGGCCCTCCACGGAGCTGGTGCGGGAGTCCGCCCATGCCTCCCTCGTGGTCGTGGGGCGCCGCACGCGGGAGGCCCGGCTCGGCACGCACATCGGTTCCGTCACCCAGGCCCTGCTCCACCAGGCACGCTGCCCGGTCGCCGTCGTCCCGCACGCCTGAACCGCTTCCCGGCCCGGTGAACCGCTTCCCGCCCGGATGGGGCACGAGGGGGTCGCCGGAGTGGGCCAGGCACTTCGCCACGATGGTTCCGTGGTCCAGGTCCGCCGACCGTGGCGGTGGGCACCACCGTCGTACCTCCCGCCGCACCGACCGGCGGCTCATGGGCCGGTCGGCCCCGTTCGGGGACCTGCGGCCCCTGCCCGCCGGTTCCTCGCCGCCATGACGCTGTAAGCGGATACCGGGACCGGGAACCAAGACCAGGAGGTGGACATCATGCCCCGTCCGGTGGCACCCGTACGCGCCGGGGAGCAGGCGCCCGACGAGCACGAGCCGGACCGGCCGAGCGGGATGCCGGACGGATGGCGGCAGCAATGCGAAGAGGCGGAGGTGGTGGCCGAGTTCCGGTTCCGCCGCGCCGCCGACCATCTGATCGGGGCCTCACGTCAGGCGTCTGCGGCCGTGGGCGGCCGGCGTGTCCGTCACAGAGTCCTGGGTACCCGTATCGATCCTGTCCCCCATGCCGTTCTGCACCACGCCGACTGCCCGGTCGCCGTCGTCCCCCAGGGGGTGTGACCGGCAGCGTTCGTACCACCGCGACGGACCCGCTGTCCGCCGCGCCCGATGAGCACCGTCGACGACCTGTGGAGTCACCCATGTCCGAGGCCGCACACCACAACGGCACCACACTGACCGACGAGGAACTGCGCACCCTGGACGCCCACTGGCGGGCCGCCAACTACCTTGCCGCGGGGCAGATCTACCTCGTGTCCAACCCGCTGCTGACCGAGCCTCTCGCGCCCGAGCACATCAAACCGCGGCTGCTCGGCCACTGGGGCACCTCGCCCGGGCTCAACCTCGTGTACACCCACCTCAACCGCGTGATCAAGGAGCGCGGCCTCGACGCCCTGTGCGTCTGGGGGCCTGGGCACGGCGGGCCGTCGGTGCTCGCCAACTCCTGGCTGGAAGGCAGCTACAGCGAGAAGTGTCCGGACGTGACGCGGGACGCCGAGGGGATGGCGAAGCTGTTCCGGCAGTTCTCGTTCCCCGGCGGCGTACCCAGTCATGTCGCACCGGAGGTGCCCGGCTCGATCCACGAGGGCGGTGAGCTCGGCTACTCGCTCGCCCATGCCTACGGCGCCGCCTTCGACCATCCGAACCTGCTGGTCGCCTGCGTGATCGGCGACGGCGAGGCGGAGACGGGCCCGCTGGCCGCCTCCTGGCACTCCAACAAGTTCCTGGACCCGGTGCACGACGGCGCGGTCCTGCCGATCCTCCATCTCAACGGATACAAGATCGCCAACCCGACGGTTCTCTCCCGACTCCCGGGGCCCGAACTCGACGCGCTGCTGCGGGGATACGGCCACGAGCCGATCACGGTCAGCGGCGACGACCCCGCCCAGGTCCACCGCGCTTTGGCGCAGGCCTTCGACGCGGCGCTCGACCGCATCGCCCTGCTGCAGCGCACGGCGCGCGAGGAGGGCGTCACGCAGCGGCCGCACTGGCCGATGATCGTGCTGCGCACCCCGAAGGGATGGACCGGGCCGGCCGAGGTGGATGGCGTACCGGTCGAAGGCACCTGGCGCGCGCACCAGGTCCCGTTGGCGGGCGTCCGCGAGAACCCGGAGCACCTGCGCCAGTTGGAGGCCTGGCTGAAGTCGTACCGGCCCGAGGAACTCTTCGACGCCGACGGCCGTCCGCGCGCCGACGTGCTGGCCTGCGTGCCCGAGGGTGCCAGGCGTCTGGGCGCCACCCCGTATGCCAACGGCGGTCTGCTTGTGCGCGAACTGCCGATCGGGTCCCTGGACGACTTCGCGGTGCCCGTCGACAAGCCGGGCGCGACCCTGCACGAGCCCACCCGCGTCCTGGGCGGCCTCCTCGAACAGGTCATGAAGGACACCGCGGCGCGTCGGGACTTCCGGCTGGTCGGGCCGGACGAGACGGCCTCCAATCGGCTGGAGGCCGTCTTCGACGCCAGCGGCAAGGCCTGGCAGGCCGAAATCCTCCCGGTGGACGAGCATCTGGACCGGCACGGCCGGGTCATGGAGATCCTGTCCGAGCACCTGTGCCAGGGATGGCTGGAGGGCTACCTGCTCACCGGACGGCACGGCCTGTTCTCCTGCTACGAGGCGTTCGTGCACATCGTCGACTCGATGGTGAACCAGCACATCAAGTGGCTGAAGACGTCCCGTGAGCTGACCTGGCGCGCTCCCGTCGCCTCCCTCAACTACCTGCTGACCTCGCACGTGTGGCGCCAGGACCACAACGGGTTCTCCCACCAGGACCCCGGCTTCGTCGACCACGTCCTCAACAAGAGCCCCGAGGTGGTCCGCGTCTATCTCCCGCCGGACGCCAACACCCTTCTGTCCGTGGCGGACCACGCGCTGCGCAGCCGCGACTATGTCAATGTGATCGTGGCGGGCAAGCAGCCCTGCTTCGACTGGCTCTCCATGGACCAGGCCCGTGTCCACTGCGCACGCGGCGCGGGCATCTGGGAGTGGGCGGGCACCGAGAACGGCGCCGAACCGGACGTGGTCCTCGCCTGCGCGGGCGACGTACCGACGCAGGAGGTGCTGGCCGCTGCACAGTTGCTGCGCCGTCACCTGCCCCAGCTGGCCGTGCGTGTCGTCAACGTGGTCGACATGACCCGGCTGCTGCCGCACGAGGAACATCCGCACGGCATGCCGGACTTCGAGTACAACGGCCTCTTCACCGCCGACAAGCCCGTCATCTTCGCCTACCACGGCTACCCGTGGCTGATCCACCGCCTCGCCTACCGCCGGGACGGCCACGCCAACCTGCATGTGCGCGGATACAAGGAGTCCGGGACCACGACCACCCCGTTCGACATGGTGGTCCGCAACGACCTGGACCGTTACCGACTGGTCATGGACGTCATCGACCGCGTACCCGGACTCGCCGTACGGGCCGCCGGCGTACGGCAGCAGATGGCCGACGCCCGCGCCCGCCATCACACATGGATCCGCGAACACGGCACGGACCTGCCCGAGGTTGCGGACTGGACCTGGGCGTCCTGACGTCCCCTCTCCACCGAGGAGTTCGTCCCGATGACCGTCGGCGTCGGCGTCGACGGGCCCGGCGACCCGGCCGCCCCGTGCCTGACGGCGGGCACACCCGGGTCCTCACGGTGTGCGGCCGAACCACGTCGTCCTGCCCTCGTCCGTGGGTCGCACGCCCCAGCCGCTTTGCCTTCGCCGACGCCGCGTACGGCGCCGGAGACGAGGAGGCCGTCGGCGGTCTCCAGGGCGGGCTGATCTGCGGCCGACGATCGGTATGACCGCTCCTGGTCCGCGTCCGCCCGGTCGCCGCAGGCGCGGCCGGGCATCTCGCACGTCCGGATCCTTCGGAGCGGACCGGAACCGGCCGCGCCGACGCGCCGAGCGAGAACCGCGTGGTGCTCCAGCCGGGACGGTCCCGTCCGGCGGGCCATGAGGGCCGACCGGCCCAAGCGGATTCCCGAGGGGGCGGACAAGCTGGATCTGCTGGGCGACCCCGGCGTCGGTCCGGGTGCCCGCGCCGTACCGGCTTCCGGACAGTCCCCGGGACAGCAGCCCGGGGAGAGGAAGGAAGGATCGACATGAAGGGCTTCGTCTTCCACAGCCCCGGACGCTCGGCCTGGGAAGAGGTCCCGGACCCCGACATCAAGGAGTCGACCGACGCCATCGTGCGTGTCGACACGACCACCGTCTGCGGGACGGACCTGCACATCCTCAAGGGTGACGTGCCCGAGGTGCGCCCGGGGACGGTGCTGGGACACGAGGCGGTCGGCGAGATCGTCGAGACCGGCCGCGACGTGCACACCGTGCAGCCGGGGGACCGCGTCCTGGTCTCCTGCATCACCGCCTGCGGCCGGTGCGGCTACTGCTGGGAGCGGACGTACGGCCAGTGCCGCGGCGGCGGAGGCTGGATCCTCGGCCATGTCATCGACGGTACGCAGGCCGAATACGTCCGCGTCCCCTACGCCGACCTGTCGGTGCACGCGCTGCCCGGCACGGTTGACAGCAAGGACGCCGTACTGCTCGCGGACATCTTCCCCACCGCCTACGAGGTGGGTGTCATGAACGGGCACGTGCGGCCCGGGGACACCGTCGCCGTCGTGGGGGCCGGCCCCATCGGGCTCGCCTCGATCGCCACGGCCCGGCTGTTCGCCCCCGAACGCATCATCGCCGTGGACGTCGCCGCCACCCGGCTGGAGGCGGCCAAGAGCCTGGGCGCGGACGCCGTCGCCGATGTCGAGGAGGCGCCCGAGCAACTGGTCGCCGACCTCACCGACGGTCTGGGCGCCGACGTGGTCATCGAGGCCGTCGGCGCACCGGAGAGCTTCGAGCTGTGCACACGCATGGTGCGGCCCGGCGGGCACGTGGCGAACGTCGGTGTGCACGGCAAGCCCGTCACGCTGCACCTCGAGGACCTGTGGATCAGGAACGTGACGATCACCATGGGAGTGGTCGACACCTACTCCACGCCCACCCTGCTGCGGATGGCGGCCGCCGGCCGGCTGCCCACCTCCTCGCTTGTCACACACACCTTCGCGCTGGACCAGATGGAGGAGGCGTACGACGTGTTCGGCCGGGGCCCAGACACCGGCGCGCTCAAGGTGGTCTTGGGCGGTCAGCGGCATGAGGTGCTCGCCGTCCGAGCGGCCTGAGGAGAGGACGGTGACGGGTCATGGCCCCACGGGAATCGTCGGGCGCGGTGGCAGGCCATCCCGCGGGCAATCTCGGGCGTCGGATCGCACTGCGGCGCGAGGAACTCGGGCTGTCCCTGGAGGAGACTGCAAACCGGGCGGGCATGGCTTCCAGTTACCTCCAGTACCTGGAGGCGCAGCCGACCGCGGCGCCCGGAGTGAGCACCCTCCTCCGGCTGGCCGGTGCGCTCGAGACCACGGTGCTCGAGCTCACCGGAGGCGACGTCGACCTGCCGCCCGGTCTGGGACAGGCCGGACGGCACCCGACGTTCACCGACCTGACCTCGCAGGAGTGCCGCGACCTGCTCTCCACGCACGGTGTGGGGCGACTCGCGCTGCCCACCGACACCGGGCCGGAGATCATCCCCCTGAACTACTCCGTGGTGGGAGGCTCCATCGTCTACAGGACCGTCCCGGACACGGTGCCCTCACAGGCCGCGGGCGCCCAGGTGGCCTTCGAGGTCGACCGCATCGACGCGGCGTTCAGCCAGGGCTGGAGCGTCCTGGTGCGCGGACGCGCCGACACTGTCACGGATCCCGACGACGTACAGCGGCTGGAGGAGCAGGCATTCAGCACTCCCTGGGCGGGCGGACAGCGTGACCTGTGGATGCGCATCGACCCCGACACCATCACCGGACGGCGCATCACCGTGACCTAGTGCCTCGAAGCAGTGCCGAGGACGAAGCCTCACGGCCGCGCCCCCCGCACCAGGCGAAAGACGGACTGCCTCATGTACCGGAACGACGGCTTCCGCGAACTCGACCGCCAGGAGTGCCTGCGTCTGCTGGCGAAGGTCCCGGTCGGCCGTATAGTCCACACACGTCAGGCGCTGCCCGCCGTCCTCCCGCTCAACTTCAGCCTGGACGGCGACGGCGCGGTGCTGCTGCGCACTTCTGCGGCCTCGGAGCTGGTCCGCGCGATCGACGGGTCGGTGGTCGCCTTCGAAGCCGACGAGGTCGACGCGGCCGCGCACTCGGGGTGGAGTGTCGTCGTCACCGGGTCGGCCGCGGTGGTGACCGATCCCGCGGAACGCGAACGACTGACCCGGACGGGCCCGCGGTCCTGGGTGCCGTCGCCGGAGGAGGTCTTCGTACGCATCGAACCCGAGCTGGTGACGGGCCGCGTGGTGGGCGGGCGCAGCCTGCAGGGCCTGGACCCGTCCCGTTGAGCGGACCGCTCGCACCGCAGCGCCGCTACGGCTCGGGCACAGCGCCCGAGGGGCGCTTCGGCAGAGACGGGCAGGTACGGCAGTTCCCGTCGGGTGGGCCGTTCGGCCCTCCGCGGCCGGCCCCGTGGGAGGGCGGGCTTTCGTGGACCCCGGGAGGCGCACGCCCGCAGGCCGACCGGGTGTCCCACCGCACCAGGTGCCGAAGGAGAGCCGGTCGGGACAGAGTGCAGGGCCACTCGGCCCATGCCGCCCGCCGGACGGTGATCCACCCTGAAAGTGTTGTAACCCTGTCCCCGCTCAGCACCACCGGAGGACACCATGCACGGCACCCCCCACCTCGTGAGCGATGTCATGACCCGCCGGGTCGTCGCGCTCGGCCGTACCGCCACCTTCAAGGACATCGTCAAGGCCATGCGGCAGTGGCACGTCAGCGCGCTGCCCGTGGTGGAGGAGGAGAACAGGGTGGTCGGCGTCGTCTCCGAGGCGGATCTGCTGCGAAAGGAGGAGTTCCGCGGCAGCGACTCGGCCCGCCATGACCGCCTCGAGCGCCTGTCCGACCTGGTGAAGGCCGGTGCGGTGACCGCGGAGGAGCTTATGAGCGCGCCGGCCGTCACCGTCCGCGCGAACGAGACCCTCGGGCAGGCCGCTCGCACCATGGCGCGGGCCAAGGTCAAGCGGTTGCCCGTGGTGAGCGACGAGGGCACGCTGCTGGGCATCGTCAGCCGCACCGACCTGCTCAAGGTGTTCCTGCGGGACGACGAGGACATCGCCGAGGAGATCCGCCACGAGATCGTCGCCCATCTCTTCCCCGCTCCGCTGGAGCCTGTCCGGGTCGAGGTGCACGACGGCGTCGTGCGGCTCACCGGGCGCGTCCGGGACACCACTCTGGTGCCCGTCGTGTCGCGACTGGTGCTGGGCATCGAAGGCGTCGTGGACGTGGACTGCGCGCTCGCGGGACCGCCTCGGGTACCGGACCTGGACGCCGACCTCCCGGGGGACGATGAGACGCGGTGGCCCTGGAGAGCCGGAAGCATCACGTGAGCCGACGTGCACCGCAGGTGCGTCCGCCCGCATCCATGCGGGAGATGTCACGGCCTGCCGCCACGCGGAAGAAGGTGACGACCCATGGCGACGATGTGTCGCAGTACGAGGGCGAGGGCGAGAGCAAGGGCCTGGTTGTGGCGGTGGCGGCGCAATCCGCTGCGACGCCGCAGCGACCGTCTGGAAGCGTGGATCGTGCTGGTCACCTGGGTGTTCGTTCTGCTGGCCGGAGTGCTCGCGGGATGGGCGGCGGCGGGAGCGGCGGATCACGCCGTGGCCGTGCGCAACGCCCGTGCGCACCCGGTGCAGGCGGTCCTGACCGAGGACGCGGCGAGGACGCCGCAGGGGGTGCCCGAGTACAGCGACGGCAGTGTGTGGGCCAAGGTGAGCTGGACCGTCGCAGGGGTCACGCGCACGGGTCTGACGAGGGTCGGACCGGGCCAGAAGGCCGGCACCACGGTCACAGTCTGGACGAGCCGTGGAGGCGAGTTGGTCTCCAAGCCGGTCGGTGCCGCTCAGGCTCGTCTGCAGGCCGAGCTCGTCGGCTCGCTGGCCGGAGCCGGCGCCGCCGGCGGCGTACTGGTGTGCGGTCGGTTCGCGCGCGGGCGGCTGGAGCGCCGGCGCATGCAGGCCTGGGACCGGGAGTGGGAGTCCGTCGGCCCCAGGTGGCGCAGGACGATCGGCTGACGGGGCCGGTGCGCTGCGCACCGGGTGGACCGGGCGCCCACCTCGGCGTGGTTCAGTCCGCCTCGGCCCCGGAGAGGTGGCAGTCCACGTCCACCACTCCCTCGACGACGCGCGCCAGGCGGACGGCCACCGGGATCAGGGCGGTGTCACGGATCTGCCCGGTGAGGGTGACGACGCCCTCGGTGACCATGACATGGACGGGCTCGACCGGAGCCGGGAAGAGGATGTCGACGACGTCGCGCCGGACCTCGTCGGCGATGTCGTTGTCCGGCCGCAGGAACACCTTGAGCAGGTCCGCGCGACTGACGACCCCCTCGAGCATGCCCTCGTCGTCGATCACCGGGAGCCTCTTGACCCCGCGCTGGGCCATGATGCGGGCCGCCTGGGCGAGGGTGCTCCCGGAGTGCACGGTGATCGCCGGCGCGGACATCAGTTCCCCGGCGGTCAGCGCTCCGGCCTTCGCCAGGTCTGACAGGCGCTGCCGCTGCGTGTACCGGTCCGGATCGCTGTCGCGGAACTCCTCCTTGGGCAGCAGATCCGCCTCGGAGACCACGCCCACCACCCGGCCCTCGCCCTCCAGCACGGGAAGGGCACTGACCTGCCACTGCTCCATGAGTTTCACGATGTCCTTGAACGGAGCGGCACGGCCGACGGCGACGACGGAGTGGGTCATCACATCGCTCACGAGGTGCGGGCTGCCGGTCACGGTCTCCTCCTTCGGACGTCGGGTGAGGTCGAGGGGGCATCGGTCATCATCGGGTTCCGCTGCCATAGGGGGCGTACAGATCGAGCAGCCGGGTGCGGGCCGCGTTCAGCCGGTGAGCGAGCACCTGGCCGACCCAGACCGCGATGGCGCGACCGAACTCGGGATCCTCGTCGCACAACGTCCGAACGGTCGTCGCGTCGAACTCGTAGGCCCGCACCGGAGTCGCGGCCTCGGCGCCCATCTGCCACACATGGGGGGTGAAGTGCCAGGACCAGCCGACCAGTTCACCGCGCGCCAGCGACTCGATGACGGCGGGCCGGCGGCCGGGCACATGCAGGTCGAGGGCCACGGTACCGGTCCGGACGATCCAGAACCGGTCGGCGTGCCGACCCTCTTCGAACAGCCGTGTCCCCTCCTCGAAGGAGACCTCGCGGGCGATCCGCATCAGCCGTTCACGGTACTCGGCCGGGAGGGCCGCGGTCATGGTGGTGACAGAGGTCATTGCTCGTCCTTTCGATCCTCTCGCCGCGGCCGGTCGCCGGGTTCGGCGGGCCCGACGCGCGCAGCGGGCCGCCGCCGGGGCACGACACGACGCTCCTGCGCGGCCACGCGCTCGACCAGGGCGTCGCGCCCGTTCCGGCTCGGGACGGCGGTCGTAGGGCTGCTCGTCATCGTGCCCCTCCGGAGGGCCGCGGACTTCCTGTCTCCAGCGTGGGCGTCCCACCGCGTACGGCAACACGGGCCGCCTGGTCCCGGTGGTGGGCCCTTCGGCCCCATCGCCGGGACCGCGCGCCCGGTGCGCTTCGGTGGGTGGGGGAGGCCGGGTGGACTGTGGTGGCCGGCCGCGAAGGTTCCGCACGCTCTGGATCACACGTCGGGCCCCGGCGGGCGCACTCGACCAGCTCTCCTGGCATCTGATGCCGTACGCGGTCGAGGTTGCCGATGCCGCGTACGGCCGGGGCTGTCGGGCCCGGCGTGTCCTGGTCGAACGGGTGGCCGAGGACGTTCTGTGCCGGGGCGGAGCCGGAAGCGGCGCGCCATGACAAGGCGAGGCGGGAAGGACCCCATCCGGTTCTCCCGGATCCTGATTGCGCGGTGCGCGGCCGTCAACCGCTTCTCCGCGCCGGTCGCCGGGTCCTTCCCGTCACCTTCAGGACACCATGTGAGCCGCGGAACCGCCAGGGCCGACCGGCCCCCGAGAGGCCGGGAGCGGCCCCGATGCCGTGCCCTGCGACCCACGGCGGGCCGCAGGGGCCGAACGTCCTCGACGAGGGCCGAACCGCCTCTGCTCCCCCCGGGGGCCGGATGCGACCGTGAAGGCGGAGGAGCCCGCTGCACGGCTCGGCGGCCCGGCGAAAGGCGGTGACGAGGATGCAGCTGCCCCTGGTCGTGGGCGTCGACGGATCGGACTTCAGTCTGACGGCCGTCGACTGGGCCGTGGACGAAGCCGCCCGGCGCGGACTGCCGCTCCGGCTGGTGCACGCGTCCTCGCGGGAACAAGGCGCCGCGTCGTCGGACGGCCTGGAGCGCCCGGCAGGGCAGGTGATGGCGGAGAACATCGTCGGCTCGGCTACGGAGCGCGCCCGTCGGCGCAATCCGCAGGTGAAGGTCTCCTCGGAGATTCACGGCGAGGACGCGGTCCACGCCCTGCTGCGTGAGGGTGACGACGCCTTCGCGCTGGTGACCGGATCCCGTGGTCGCAGCGAATTCAAGGGGCTGCTTCTCGGCTCGGTGAGCCGGGCCGTGGCCGCCCGGGCCCGCTGCCCGGTGATCGTCGTACGTGGCGACAAGGCCGGCCTGGCCGGCGTGCACGAGCGGATCCTGCTCGGTGCCGCGAAGCCGGCCGCGATCGGAGAGGCCCTGCGGTTCGCCTGCCGCGAGGCCGAGACACGCGGCTGCGTCCTGGACGTCGTTCGGGCCTGGCGGTGCCCGGCACTCGAGACCACCGACCACCCCCGGCTCACCGAGGCGGCGGCACTCCGGTACGAACAGCGGGCCGCCGCCCTGCTCGACGCCCTCCTTCAGGAGGCGATGCGAGACCACCCGGACGTCCCGGTGCGTCGGGCCACGGTCGAGGGCCCGGCCCGTACGGTGCTGCTGAAACGCTCGGCCGCCGCCGACCTCGTCGTCATCGGCGCTCGGCATCGGCCGGGCACCTTCGGGCTCCGGCTCGGCCGGGTGGCCCACGTACTGCTGCACCACGCGGACTGCCCGGTCGCGATCGTGCCGCAACGGGTGTGACGGTCCCGGACGGCCGAGACTGGTGCCGACGGCGTCGTACGCGACCTCGGAGCACCGCTTGTGGGAGGCCCCGCAGTGACCGGCTGGACCTGGAAGTACGAGGGTTACGACCCAGGGCAGGAACGCCTGCGGGAGTCCCTGTGCACGCTCGGCAACGGCTACTTCGCCACGCGCGGGGCGCTGCCCGAATGCGTCGCGGACGATGTGCACTACCCGGGCACCTATGTGGCCGGCTGCTACAACCGGCTCGCCTCGGAGGTGGCAGGACGCCGGGTCGAGAACGAGGACATGGTCAATCTCCCGAACTGGCTTCCGCTGCGTTTCCGCCTCGCCGGGAAGCAGTGGCTGACGCCGGACACCGGGACCGTGCTCGGCCACGAGCAGACGCTGCACCTGTCCTCGGGCGTGCTCGAGCGCCGGACCCGGTACGGATGCGGCGAGCGCGGCACGCTGTCCGTACGCCAGTGGCGCCTCGTGCACATGGCCGATGCCCATCTCGCCGCCCTGCGCACCGAGTTCACTGTAGAGGGCCCCGCCGTCGAACTGGAGGTCGAGGCCGCGCTCGACGGCCGCGTCACCAATGCGGGCGTTGCGCGCTACCAGGACCTGGACGGCCGCCATCTGGTCCACGTGCACACCGGCACCGCGGCCGCGGACACGGTATGGCTGCGCTGCCGCACACGCACCTCCGACATCCGGATCTGCCTGGCGGCCCGCCTGACCGCCGACGCACCCGTCACCACGCGACACCCTGCCGGCCGCGCCGTCCAGTCCGTCCGCCTGCACCTGCCGCCCGGACGGACCGTCACCGTCGACAAGACCGTCGCCCTGCACACCTCCCGCGACCCCGCCATCAGCGACCCACTGGACGCCGCGATCGGCCGGGTGGGCGCGGCCCCCGGCTTCGACGAACTGCTGCACCCGCATCTCACCGCCTGGAACCAGCTCTGGCGCCGTGCGGATCTGGACGTCCCGGGGGAGGCCGGCCGCGTCCTGCGGCTGCACCTGTTCCACGTCCTGCAGACCCTCTCGCCGCACACCGCGGAACTGGACGTGGGGGTGCCCGCACGGGGCCTGCACGGGGAGGCGTACCGCGGGCACGTCTTCTGGGACGAACTGTTCGTGCTCCCGTACCTCAACCTGCACTTCCCGGAGGTGTCCTGCGCTCTGCTGTGCTACCGGCACCGGCGTCTGGACCGGGCCCGTGCCGCGGCGCGCGTGATCGGCAAGCGGGGGGCGCTGTATCCGTGGCAGAGCGGCAGCGACGGGCGTGAGGAGTCGCAGGAAGTGCACCTCAACCCGCGCTCAGGACGCTGGCTGCCCGACCATTCCCGGCTGCAGCGGCACGTCGGCTCGGCCGTGGCGTACAACGTGTGGCAGTACTGCGAGGCGAGCGGCGACGCCGAGTTCCTGTACACCAAAGGTGCCGAGATGCTGCTGGAGATCGCCCGCTTCTGGGCGGACTCGGCGACCTACGACGAAAGCCTCGGACGGCACCGTATCCGCGGCGTCGTCGGACCCGACGAGTACCACGACGCTTATCCGGGTGCGCTCGCTCCCGGTCTGGACGACAACACGTACACCAACGTCACCGCCGCGTGGGTGCTCGACCGCGCTCTGCAGGTGTTGCGGGAGCTTCCCGAACCCCGCCGGCGCGAACTCGTCGAGCGCACCGGTCTCGACGACGGCGAACCGGACCAGTGGGAGGAGCTGTCCCGCACGCTGTACGTGCCGTTCCACGGCGACGTCATCAGCCAGTTCCACGGCTACGGCGACCTGGCGGAACTCGACTGGGGCGGCTACCGGAAGCGGTACGGCGGCATCCGCCGCCTGGACCGGATCCTGGAGGCGGAGGGCGACAGCGTCAACCGCTACCAGGCGTCCAAGCAGGCCGACGTACTGATGCTGGGCTACCTCTTCGGACCCGCCGAACTCCAGGAACTGTTCGCCCGCCTCGGCCACCGGCTCGACGAGGACATCTGGCGGCGCACCGTCGACTACTACCTGGCCCGCACCAGTCACGGATCCACCCTCAGCGGCCTCGTGCACGGCTGGGTCCTCGCTCGCTCCCGGCGCGCCGACGCATGGTCGTGCTGTCAGGAGGCGTTGCTGGAGGACATCGCCGATGTGCAGGGCGGCACCACCGGGGAAGGCATCCACCTGGGCGCCATGGCGGGCACCCTCGACCTCGTCCAGCGGGGACTGACCGGTCTGGAGTCCCGTGACGGAGCGCTCTGGCTCGACCCCGTGCCACTGCCGGAGCTGTCCTCGTTCAGCTTCTCCGTGCGCTACCGGAGCCACTGGGGCGTACGGATGCGGGTGGAGCGCGGCAGGCTCGAGATCGCGGTGCCGTCGTCCGACCGCACCTCCCTCGACATCCGGCTGCCCGACCGGGAACTGCGCCTCGAGCCGGGGGAGACGTGCTGGCTGCCGCACCCGTCCAAGGCACACGGGGCACAGGCCGGACGTTCCCCCGGGGAGCCCTGACAGCCCGAGGCCGCCGCGGGGGGAGACACACCGAGGGCGTGTCTCACGACGCCGTCACGGCGCCGCGGGGCCCGCCAGCTCCACGATGTCGTCGGACGCGACGTCATGCAGCCTGATGGCGAGGTCCTCCAACGCGCGGCTTGCGGCGAGTTCGTCGCCGATCTCCGGGATGGGCCGGTCGATCGGATTGCGCCGGGCGACGCCCCGGCCCGTGACGGTCGCCGTGTCGCGGGTGCTGAGCACGGCACGCGCAT
The DNA here is from genome assembly GCF_036281785.1 of Streptomyces chiangmaiensis. Classification (NCBI taxonomy): domain Bacteria; kingdom Bacillati; phylum Actinomycetota; class Actinomycetes; order Kitasatosporales; family Streptomycetaceae; genus Streptomyces; species Streptomyces chiangmaiensis. Next base: position 75,251 of record NZ_JAYWVC010000014.1, read on the forward strand.
GAGTGTCGTCGCCCTCCTCGGTGATGTAGATCTGCACGGTCCACTGCTTGGCTTCCATCGTGATCACTTCCGTGCGGAGAGGTGTGGCACGGCCGGGGAGCCGGATGACGCGCGCCGCGAGCCGTGCCTGCGGACCATCCGAACCGGGTGACCCGCATCGAGCGTCCCCCTTGTCTCAGCCTGCGCCTGTCGACGGGGGCCGGTCCAGTCGTCCGGTGCGCTCCGCACGGCGCACCGGGGCCGATCGACAGCCGGCGACGGGCCGTGCCGCCTCCCGCCCGTGAAGCGGCCGCCGCACTCGACGGCACCGGCCACAGCGCCGGACGGGCGCCCGGCCTCCGCAAACTCACCGACCCCGGCGAGCAGGACCACCGCTTTCGCGTCAACATGATCCGCCGACAGCCTCTCGGGACAGCACCCGGGGACACACTCGTACGCCGACCGCCACGAGGAGCCCGTCGACGAGGACGGACCGCTCGGGGCCCCCGACCGGATGAACCCGGTCCGCGCCCTACTCGAACCGGGACGTGTCGCCCGCGCCCTTTCGCACGATCTCGGGCTCGCCGCTGGAGAAGTCGACGACGGTGGTCGGCTCGGTCCCGCAGTCGCCCGAGTCGACCACGGCGTCCACGACGTGGTCGAGCCGCTCCTTGATCTCCCAGCCCTGCGTCATCGGCTCCTCCTCGCCCGGCAGGAGCAGCGTGCTGGACAGGAGCGGTTCGCCGAGTTCGGCCAGCAGCGCCTGCGCCACCACATGATCGGGGATGCGGACACCGACCGTCTTCTTCTTCGGGTGGAGCAGCTTGCGCGGCACCTCGCGCGTAGCGGGGAGAATGAACGTGTAACTCCCCGGTGTCGACGCCTTGATCGCTCGGAACACGTCCTTGTCGACGTGCACGAACTGGCCCAGCTGCGCAAAGTCCCGGCACACGAGCGTGAAGTGATGCCGGTCGTCGAGATGGCGGATGGACCGGATGCGGTCGATGCCGTCACGACTGCCCAGGCGGCAACCCAGCGCGAAGCAGGAGTCCGTCGGGTAGACCACGAGCGCTCCGTCGCGAATGCTGTCGGCGACCTGACCGATCGTGCGTGGCTGGGGATTGTCGGGGTGAACGTCGAAGTACTTCGCCATCCGCCGAGTCTCGACGACCCGAGGGCGCGCTGTCCACGCGACGGCCCTCGGGAGCGTGAAGACGCCGGCCGCTCGGCGTGTCGCAACCCCCGTCCTGCGATCCTGCGTGCCTGACCACGACGCGCCGTGATCAGGCACACAGAACCGTCATGATCAATCGCTCAGTCCCTCAGCCGTTCGATCTGCCGGATCTTGTTGGTCGCGTCCAGCGCGGCGACCTTGTACGACTCCGCGAGCGTCGGATAGTTGAAGACGGCGTCGACGAGGTAGTCGACCGTACCGCCGCAGCCCATCACCGACTGGCCGATGTGAATCAGTTCGGTGGCCCCGGTGCCGAAGCAGTGGACACCGAGCAGGGTCCGGTCCTCCGGGGAGACCAGAAGCTTCAGCATGCCGTGCGAGTCGCCGATGATCTGCCCGCGGGCCAGCTCGCGGTAGCGGGAGATACCGACCTCGAAGGGCACACAGTCCTCGGTCAACTGGTCCTCGGTCCGGCCGATGAAGCTGATCTCGGGAATGGTGTAGATGCCGATCGGCTGGAGGTCGAACATCCCGTGCACCGGCTCTCCACAGGCGTGGTACGCCGCCATGCGGCCCTGCTCCATGGAGGTCGCGGCCAGCGCCGGGAAGCCGATCACATCGCCGACGGCATAAATGTGCGGCACCTCGGTGCGATAGTGCTCGTCGACCTTGATGCGGCCCCGGGCGTCGGCGGTGAGACCCGCCTTGTCCAGACCGATCTCGTCCGTCAGCCCCTGCCGTCCGGCCGAGTACATCACGGCGTCGGCGGGTATCTTCTTGCCGCTCTCCAGAATGGTCAGGGTGCCCTTGGGGTGCCGCTCGACGGCCGCGACGGTCTCACCGAAGCGGAAGGTGACCGCCAGGTCCCGCAGGTGGTACTTCAGCGACTCGATCACCTCGACGTCGCAGAAGTCGAGCATTCCCGGCCGCTTCTCGACCACGGTGACCTTGCTGCCCAGGGCGGCGAACATGGAGGCATACTCCATGCCGATCACACCTGCCCCGACGATGACCATCGAGCGGGGCACCCGTTCCAGGTCGAGAACGTTGTCGGAGTCCATGATCGACTGACCGTCGAACTCGACGCTCGCCGGCCGGGCGGGCCGGGTTCCGGTGGCGATGATGATGTGCTCGGCACTCAACAGCTTTTCGCTGCCGTTCACTTCGCGGACGGCGACGGTGTGCGGATCCGCGAACCGGCCGGTGCCGGCGAACAGCGACACGTGGTTGCGGGCGAGCTGGTTGCGGATGACGTCGACCTCGCGGCTCACCACATGGCGGGTGCGCGCGGTCAGGTCGGCGACGGTGATGTCCTCCTTGAGGCGGTAGCTCTGTCCGTACAGATCCCGCTGGGTGAGACCGGTGAGGTAGAGGACGGCCTCCCGCAGGGTCTTGGACGGAATGGTCCCGGTGTGGATGGAGACTCCGCCGACCATGTCAGGGCGGTCGACCACGGCGACCCGGCGGCCGAGCTTGGCCGCGGCTATGGCGGCCTTCTGGCCACCCGGGCCGGATCCGATGACGAGCATGTCGAAGTCGGGCACGCTCCGGAGTCTGACAGGCCCGACCCCCTCGCCGAAAGGGCCGAGTTGACGGGACCCGCGGCGCCAACGCCCATCCGCCGCACAGGAACCCAGAGGGACCGAACGTGCCACGCGTTCCCGCCCGGTCCTGCAAGGGAGCATGCCGGCGGCGGGCCCCCGGGAGGCCGTCAGGCAGGTCGCGCGAGGCGTTCCGCAAGAACACGGGCCCGGGCCTGCTGGACCGCTCCCGCCTGGGAGGCGGCGAAGCGCAGCAGGCCCGGAGGCGTCCGCAGATGCAGGGTGTCGGTGACGACGCTGCCGGCCTCGTGACGGTCGATGCCGAAGCGGTAGCTCATGCGGACCCGGCCTGGGCTGCGGACCTCGCCGGAGATCTCGGCGGAGTGCGGAAGGCCGTCCGGGGCGGGGACGAGCGTGACGTCGATGATGTTGTCGTGCCGCAGAACGCCCAGGAACCGGAAGCGCTCCACGGCCGTGTAGTGCACCGTCCCGCCGTTGCGGCGCACATCGTGGACGGCGACAAGGAGCGGCGACAGACCCACGTAGTGCGACGGCTCGGCCAGGTGCGCGAAGACCTCCTCAGGCGGCGCAGCGATCTGGAACGTGTGCTTCAGCTCGGCGGACGGCACCTCGGATCCCTCCTCGAAACGGCGCGATGGCCTGGCGATCCTCCCATCGCCGGCGCGCCCTCACCGCGGCCTCGCCCGCTCTCATCGCCAACCTGGCGCTCGAACTGGCGCCGATCCGGGTGAACCTCATCGCTGCCGGATTCGTCGACACACCTCTGTCGGCCTCGCTCCTGGGCGATCGGCTCGAGGCTCGGCGTCAGGAACTGCGCGCCACGCTGCCCATCCGACGGGTCGTCGGCCCGGCCGACGTCGCCGCACTGGCCGTGCACATCATGTGCAACGACGCACTCACCGGCGCGACATACGACATCGACGGCGGCCAGCAGCTCATCTCCCCCTGAACCTTTCCGTGTTGCGCGCCCTGGCACTCGCTGCCCGCCCGGCGGCACGGCGCGTGGCGCATGGTCGCGCCGGACAAGTCAGTAGTTCTGCACCCTGGTCCAGCATGGGAATTTCTTTCACCGCCGGTCTGGGACACGTGGGGCGGTCTGCGCTCAACGGCTGCAATTTTGTGATGACGCGACATTTCGTGTCGGTGCCTGCCGACGAACCGGCGTATCCGACAGGAGGCCGGACTTCCGTCGTAGGCTGAATCCCGCACGTTACGGACAGGAGGCTGAGGTGGCCCAGACGACTCCGGCCGAGGTGATGGCCGAGCTGGCCGAGCTCGAGGACCCGAAGACGCGCGAGGTGAACAAGAGACACGGTGACGATCACGGTGTGAACCTCAGCAAGCTGCGCGCGCTCGCGAAGCGGCTGAAAACGCAGCAGGAACTCGCGTGCCGGCTCTGGGAGACGGATGACACCGCGGCGAGACTGCTGGCGATCCTGATCTCCCGCCCGAAGGCGTTCGAGCGTGACGAGCTGGATGTCATGTTGCGCGAGGCGCGCACTCCCAAGGTGCACGACTGGCTCGTGAACTACGTGGTGAAGAAGAGCCCGCACGCCGAAGAGCTGCGCCTGACCTGGTCCGCCGACCCGGATCCAGTGGTCGCGAGTGCCGGCTGGGCACTGACCACCGAACGCGTGACGAAAAAGCCCGAGGGTCTCGACCTGGCCGGGCTGCTCGACGTCATCGAGGCGGAGATGAAGGACGCCCCGGATCGCCTGCAGTGGGCGATGAACCACTGCCTGGCTCAGATCGGGATCGAGCACGCCGAGCACCGTGCCCGTGCAATCGACATCGGTGAGCGCCTGGAGGTGCTCAAGGACTACCCGACTTCCCCGGGCTGCACATCTCCGTTCGCGCCCATCTGGATCAACGAGATGGTCAGCCGTCAGCACGACAAGACGGTGGCTTGACCGGCGGTAGCGATCTCGTTCGTCTCGGCGAAGGTTCAGTCTGCGGCCAGGGGCCAGGTTTTCCAGACCAGGTCCAGGCGTCGGTATGCGTCGTCGAACCAGGTATCCGCCAGTGGGACGGTGACCGTCACCGTGGTCAGGGACATCGAGTGATCATTGAGCGTGACCTGGCACCGGTCATCGTCCTCGTCGAGTTCAATGAACAGCCATGGGATGCGCTTCCCCTCGCACCAGGCGATGTCCTGTCCCGCGTCGAGCGAGTCCAGGGCCCGCTGCCATTGCCGCAGGTCCTCGGGGAAGATCCAGGTCTTGAGAGTGCCCTGGACGAAGGGCGTATCGACCACGAACTCGCCGACCAGGGTATCGGCCTCGTTGGGAGGCTTGCGCTGCTCCTTCCCCACGATCCGGAGAATGACGCTGTTGCCATCCCCCTCCAGGCGGATCAGGGCGATCGGATCCTCAGCCATGACTGCCACTCCCCACTCACACACGTCGCCGAACCCTAACCGTCGGCGAGGGCGACGAGGCGGGATGCGTGGACGGGCTGCCAGCATTCCTGGGGCGGTCTCGACGCGCTTGACGCTCCATGGTGCCGTCGGCACGCACGCCCATCAGCTCGACCGAGGCTTGCCCACGAAGTGCAGTCGGGCGAACTCGTCATAGAGCAGGCCCAGAATGACGAGACCGCGGTGTCGGCCGACCAAGAACACGCGATCACGATCGCGCTGCATCCGTGAGCTCCCGGCGCGTCGGGCAGTTCGTGGACCTGCCACGCGAGTGAGGAGTCCTGCCGGCTGTGCCGTGGGTGTCGGTGGTGTCTGATCTACTGCCTGCCGACGAACCGGCGTGCTGGGAGGGAATCGATGGGCGTACTGACCGACTACTTCCGGGCGGGAGATGCCGCATCGGTGGTGCAGGCGCTGGAACGCACGGGTGGCGGGACTCTTGTCGACGTCCAGCATCCTGTCTTCGACGGCATCGAGGCCAAGCGTGTAGATCCGGTCGTCACTCTGGGGATGCTGATCGCTGCCATCAAGAAGGTTCCGTGGGACGTGGATCTTGTGAATGAGACGACCATCTGGCCGACCACACAGTCTCCTGGCCCGGACGGTCCTGCGGACGAGAACGACCCCTGGGTGACGGGGCCATGGGTCTCCGAGCTCGGTACCGTTGTACGGGACACTCTGGCAGGAGTACACGATGGGGAGCTGGCGTCGGTTGTCGGGAGGTGGGTGCAAGCCGAGGAGCTGCGCCCAGCGTGCGTCGAAGACATGACACCGCTGGCCGAGGAGCTGGTCCAGCTCGCCAGGCGGGCGCGCGAAGCCGACGAGCAGCTTTACTGCTGGAGCTCTCTGTAAGGCTGTCGCGCTTGCTCCCGGAGCCGCCTCCTGCTGGGCTGCTCTCCGGAACAGGTCGGTCCGTACGCTCGCTGACTTGTTGACTGCACCTCGCTACGCGGGTTGGCATCGGCCTGACCTTGACGTTTCTGCGGACCAAGCAAGTCGACGTCATCCGCTCACGACGACGAACCGCGGGCGATCTCGGCTTTCCGCGTCCGCGCGGCTGAGAGGCTGTCCCCATGATGAACAAGGAAGGTGGCGTTGAAGGCCAGTCGGTTCATCCGGGCAAGTACGCTCGTGTCGAGCGGGAGAGGCGGTTTCTGCTGGCCGAGCCGCCAACCCAGTCGACGGTGACCGTCACTCGGGTGATCAATGACCGGTATGTGACGGGAACGCGCTTGAGGCTGCGCCGTGCCCGCTTCTCGGATGGCCGCCGTGAGCTCAAACTCACCCAGAAAGTCCCGATCTCTCAGCCTGGCGCCATCCAAGGCATGATCACGAATACGTACTTGTCCTCAGCCGAGTACGACGTGCTCGCCTCACTGCCCGCCACCCTGCTGGCGAAGACCCGTTTCAGCGTTCCGCCCTTGGGTGTTGACGTCTTCGACGGTCACTTGCAGGGCTTGGTACTTGCAGAGGCCGAGTTCACCACCGACGAGGAGGCACAGTCCTTCGTTCCCCCTGCCGAGTGCGTCGCAGAGGTCACCGACGACACCCGCTTCACAGGAGGACGCCTTGTCCAGGCATCCCGCCGCGAGCTGCTCGGGTGGCTGGCCGAATACGGACTCCACCCGGAAGTCTCCTGGTACTCCAGTCGTAGATCGTTATGTTCCTTGGGCTTGGGGCTGTCTGCCGCTGGTGAGGAAACTCAGGTGGCCACGGCACGGTATCTGGGTAAGGTCGGGCAATGCCCGAGCTGAAGCGGCTGCATGCCGGCCATGCCCCGGCGGTCCTGGCCTTCGAGCTGGCGAACCGCGCCTACTTCGCTGCCTCGGTCCCCGACCGCGGCGACGACTTCTTCGACCAGTTCACGGACCGGTACCACGCCTTGCTGGCTGAGCAGGAGGCCGGCATCTGCGCCTTCCACGTGCTCGTTGCCGAGGACGGCTCGATACTCGGCAGGTTCAACCTGATCGACATCGAAGACCACACTGCGGAACTCGGCTACCGGGTCGCGCAGCATGTTGCCGGCCGTGGCGTGGCGACCGCAACCGTCCGGGAGCTGTGCCGACTGGCAGCGGCCCAGCACAGGCTGCGCACACTGCGGGCGGCCACCGCCCGCCAGAATGCCGCGTCCCAGAAGGTGTTGACCAAAGCCGGGTTCGTCCCTGTCGGCCCGGCAGACCCGGCCCACCTCGGCGGTAAGCCAGGCACCTGGTATCAGCGCGACCTGGTGCTCCAGCCGGACAGTGCGATCTTGCCGGGGGACCGGCTGAGGGACGGGGACGGCCACCGCTGATCATCGGTGTGTGAAGACTGAGGATCATGCGGTGGCCGCAGGTCACAGCGTAGATCCTGCCCGCTGGCAGGAGGCGTTCGAGGTCCTGATGTCCCGGATAGCAGGCCGGTTCGCGAGGTTTGAAACCCGGCGCCGGGTGAGGGACTTGGTGCTGGGGCTGCTGTCGGACCTGCCGCGCAAGAACTGCTGGAGCATCGCGGAGTGGGCCGGGGAGGCCACTCCGGACGGCATGCAGCACCTGCTCGGCCGCGCCAAGTGGGATGCCGACGGGTGCGCTATGACGTGCGCGCGTACGTGCTGGAGCATCTGCACGACGAGGACGCGGTGCTGGTGGTCGACGAGACAGGGGATGCGAAGAAGGGCACGCACACCGTCGGGGTCCAGCGCCAGTAGACCGGCACCGCCCGGAGGATCGAAAACGCTCAGGTCGCCGTCGTGGGGCGGTCAGCCGTCGGTCGGCATCGGCTTCCTCGGCCAGCTCGGGGTGCGGCCTCGGGACTGGTGAGCTCGCATGTTCAGCAGCAGCGGTTCGATCCGCGCCCACAGCTCATGCGACATGATCCATGGTGATGCCCCGCACGTCGCGGAAACGCTCAACTCGCCATACGGCCACGGCCTGCAGCGCCGGTCCACCCCATCGTGTCGGCCGTTCTCAGGCGCTGTTCCGGCCGATGCTCGCACCGCCGTCGACGCGCAGGATCTGGCCGGTGATGAAACCCGCCTTCTCGGAGAGCAGGAAGGCGATGGCGGCTGCGAGCTCGTCCGGGCGCCCGAACCTTCCCATGGGAACACTTGCCAGGTAGCGGGCGGCTGAGGCCGACCCAGGCGGGTTGGTCTCCCGGAACAGCTCGGTCTCGGTGGGGCCCGGGGCGACGGCGTTGACGGTGATCCCGTGTGCAGCAAGCTCTCCGGCCCAGCCTCGCGTCAAGAACTCATTGGCGGCCTTGGCCGCACCGTAGGACGTTCGATCGGGCAACCCCAGGGTGACCAGGCTGGTGACGTTCACCACGCGGCCCCAGGACCGTTCGAGCATGCCGGGCAAGACGGCCTGGACGATCTGGACCGCGGTGCGCACGTTCATGTCGAGAACCGCGTCGAGGTCGGACAGAGCGACCTTTCCGATGGGCGCGGGTCGCACCATCCCCACATTGTTGACCACGGCGTCGACCGGTCCCGCGCCCATCACGTCGCCCAGGACCTGATCGGTGGCCGCACGGTCGGCAAGGTCGGCTTCGTAGAACTCGCCGGGAAAGAACTGCGGTGCGCTGCGGGCGATGCCCACGGGGGTATGACCTTCTCCTGCCAGCTGCTCGGCGAGGGCGCGGCCGATGCCTTTGGACGCGCCCGTGATGAGTACTCGCCTGCCGGTCATGGGTTTGCTCCTTTGCTGCGCTGCCCCGCGCATCGATTGTGTGGGGGCGGGGGGCCTTGCCTCCGAAGCGTGGGCTGCCGTCTTTGACAGCCTCGTCATGTTTGACAGTGTTGCAAACTTTGACGGCTGCGTCAAAAATGGCAAGGTGTGAGTGCACGGCAACGGTGATTGCGGCGGCGCGGACCTCGTCGCCCGGGATCGACGCGCTGGTCAAGACGGGCAGCGGCTCGTCCGCTCTCGAGGGGCCCCTCGCTTCAGCCCGTGGTCTTTTGCGCCAGTGCGTTCCGGCCGGCGTCGAAGCTGTGCAGCGCCGCGCCGACCGCAGCGGCGACGGTGACTTCGAAGATCTGGTCTTCGGAGTGACCGGCGGCGGTGAGCCGGTCCATGTCGGTGTCGGTGATCCGGAACGAGGCGTCGCGGACGGTCGTGGCGTAGGACTGCCACGGTGCGGGAAGCGCCTCACCGGCCGCGGCCGCGGCCACGGCGGCGGCGCGCAGCGCCGGGTCGGTGGTGGCGGGCGTGTCCAGCACCGCGTGGCGCAGGTTGGCCACGACGTCACCGTGATCGGGCGCGGGTCCGTCGGCGAGCAGGAAGGACGGGAAGCGGTAGCCGAACCGGTGCAGCGCTCGGGTACCGCTGTGCAACTGGCCCTCGCGGAGAGTGAAGCCGAACGCGTTGGCCAGGCGGTTGACGATGTTCCACACCAGGTTGACGTGCAGCGCTTCCTGCAACGCGTGCTCGGGCAGGTCGGGGACCCCGGCGGTGGTCTCGCCGGCGTTGATGCGGTCCGGCGTCCGGCTGGTCAGATCGAGGAACTGCCGGACGGCGCGCAGTTGCGGCCGGGCCGATGCGGGATCGTCCGGGTCGATTTCGCCGTGGCCGGCGATGCGGGTGAGCTCGGCGTGCGTGTCGATGCAGAACGGGCACTGGTGTAGCCGCGCGGTGCACATCGCGAGGTATTCGCGCTCACCCGCGGTCCAGTACGACGGTCCGCGCATCGCGTCGGCGGTGAGCTCCAGCAGTGGACGGGCGAGAAAGCCAGGCCGGTACAGCAGCATCTTCACGATGTCCGGGCTGTCCACACGGGACATCGCGGAGGTGAGTGCCAGGAACAGCTTGGCGCGGCGGCGGTGGCCATGGTCGAGAATGGACAGTCTCATCAGGACTCCGGGACGTCGAGGTCGTGTAGCCGGCCGGCGAGGAATCGCCGGTCGGCGGGAGTGGTGGCCAGTTCGTGGGCACGCCGGTACGCCGATGCCGCCTCCGGTGTGCGGCCGAGGCGGCGCAGCAGATCCGCGCGGGCGGCGTGCAGCAGGTGGTAGCGATCGAGCCCGTCGATCCGGTCGATCAGCGCCAGTCCCTCGTCCGGGGTGGTGGCCATGGCCACGGCGGTGGCGTGGTTGAGCGCCACCACCGGTGAAGGGGTCAGCGTGAGCAGTTGGGTGTAGAGGGCGGCGATGCGCGGCCAGTCCGTCTGATCGGCGGAGCCGGCCTGGGCGTGCAGCGCGGCGATCCCGGCCTGCACCTGGTACGGGCCCGGTCTGCCTAGGCGCAGCGCCCGGTCCAGTAGGCCGACGGCTTCGACGATCTCCGTGTGATCCCAGCGGGACCGGTCCTGGTCGGCCAGCAGCACCACATCACCGGAGGCGCTGTAGCGGGCGGTGCTGCGCGAGTCGTGCAGCAGCAACAAGGCGACCAGGCCGAGCGTTTCGGGCTCTTTGGGCATGAGGGTGGCAACGAGCTTAGCGAGCCTGATCGCCTCCTGGGACAGCGTGCGGTGCTCGGGCCGATCAGGGGCGGCCGTGTAGCCCTGGGTGAAGATCAGATAGATCACCGCGAGAACTCCGGAGAGCCGCTCGGGCAGCAGTGGGTCGGCGGGCACTTCCAGGCTGATGCCGGCGTCCCGGATCTTCCGTTTCGCGCGCACCAGGCGCTGGGCCAGGGTCGATTCGCTGACCAGGAACGTTCGGGCGATCTGCCCGGCGGTCAGCCCGGCTACGGCCTGCAGGGTCAGGGCGACCCGCACGTCCTCGGCCAGGGCGGGGTGACAGCAGGTGAAGATCAGGCTGAGCCTCTCGTCACCCATGCTGAGCAGGCTGTCCTCGCCGAAGTTCGTCATCGTCGTCACCGCCTCGGGCGCTGCGCCGAGTTGGGCGAGCTTCTCCCGGCCGAGCCGGTCCCGCCGCAGCCGGTCGATCGCCTTGTTGCGAGCCGCGGTCAGCAGCCACGCCACGGGGTCGTCCGGCGCCGACTCGCGCCATGTGCCCAGCGCGAGCGCGCACGCGTCCTGCAGTGCGTCCTCGGCGAGTTCGAAGTCGCCGAGGACGCGGATCAGAGCGGCGAGCATCCGCGCCCGGTGCTCCTGGTAGACCGGCTGCAGGATCGCCGCTGCATTCATTCGCCGGTGGCCGCCAGGTTCGCAGGACGGTGCTCCTGGCCCGGCACACCGACGATCGGCCGGACCTCGATCCCGCCCTGCTCGGCCATCGGGCACAACGCGGCCAGCTCCAGGGCCTCGTCCAGGTTGCGGCAGTCGAGGACGTAGGCGCCGCCGAGGTGCTCGTGGGTTTCGGCGTACGGACCGTCGGTGATCAACGTCCGGCCGTCCCGCACGCTGACGGTGGTGGCGGTGTGCTCGGCCTGCAGGGGATGACCGGAGACGAACACGCCGCGCCGGCGGCACTCGTCGGCGAACGCGTTCACCCTGGCCAGGGCCTCGGCGAAACCCGGATCGTCCGGCTCGGGCCGCTCGCAATCGTAGATCAACAGCATGTACTGCACTTGTCCTCCACTCACCCGGATCACGGTCGGTCGAAGAGGATGACGAACAGACCGACCGTATCTCGACACCCCGATCCCAACGTCCTCACCGGACTCGCTGGGCCGGGTGGACAGCGGCGGGTTCGTCCCGGTCGTCGAGAGGGGCGGACAC